>JABDJM010000413.1 GCA_013002475.1 Saprospiraceae bacterium
CCGGCCTGGAAAAAATCTCCCCGTTCTTTGAAGGAGCAGGACTATAAGGATTTTTATAATGAACTATACCCCTTCTCCACTCCCCCATTGTTCTGGATCCATCTAAACATAGATTTTCCTTTTAACCTTACCGGTATACTATATTTTCCAAAACTTGGGAACAGCCTGGAGGTTCAAAAAAATAAAATTCAGCTTTACTCCAACCAGGTATATGTAACGGATGATGTTAAGGAGATCGTACCCGAGTTCCTTACTCTATTGCATGGGGTGATAGACTCTCCGGATATCCCTCTAAATGTGTCAAGGAGCTACTTGCAATCGGATTCAAATGTCAAAAAGATCTCCGGTTACATAACGAAGAAGGTAGCTGAAAAACTGGCCAGTCTATTTAAAAAAGACAGAGAGGATTTCCAATCTAAATGGAAAGACCTGGGCATCTTCGCCAAGTATGGAATGTTGAGTGAAGAGAAGTTCCACGATAAGGCTTTGAAATTTGCCTTGCTGCACAATACCGAAGATGAGTATTTCACCCTTGAGGAATACAAGGAAAAAGTGAAGAGCCAGCAGACCGATAAGTACGATAAAATTGTACTGCTCTACAGTAATAATACTCGCGAGCATGATAGCTTCATTCAGGCAGCCCGAAAACGAGGGTATGATGTCCTGGAGATGGATACAGTGATCGACAATCATTGGATTCAACATCTGGAACACAAACTTGGGGATGTAACTTTCGTACGGGTAGACTCAGATACCGTTGATAATCTTGTTCAAAAAGATGAGGACAGAGACTCCGTCCTTTCCGAGAAGCAACAGGAAAAAGTAAAATCCTGGTTTGAAGAAGTTAGTAAAGAAAGTGGTGCTGCAGTGCAGGTAAAAGCCCTGACTCCGGATGATCAACCAGTATTGATCACAAGACCTGAGTTTATGCGTCGGATGAAGGAGATGCAACAAATGCAGGGGATGCAAATGGGCGACTTTCCGGAAACGTTCAACCTGATCGTTAACTCAAACCACCCATTGATTGCTGAAAAGCTTTTAAAAATGAGATCCGAGGAGAAAAAGGAGGATTTTGTAAAGCATCTCTTTAACCTGGCAAGGCTAAATCAAGGCATGCTTTCAGGAGGCGAGTTGACTCAATTTATCAATAAGAGTATTCAATACCTTTCATAAGACAACAACAAAGATTAAGAGCCCGACCACAATTTGGTCGGGCTTTTTTGTTTCTCCCTTGGCCTTCTAATCTTGTTATCTTTGGATTATGGATACGAGGCCAGATTGGAGCCGTTGGATGCCGATCACCAAGAAGGAGGTTGAGCAGAGGGACTGGGATGAACTGGATGTCATCCTGATCAGCGGTGATGCTTATGTGGATCATCCGGCTTTCGGAACTGCCGTTATCGGTCGGATTCTGGAAAGTGAGGGTCTTAGGGTGGCCATAGTTGCCCAACCCAACTGGCAGGACGATTTAAGAGACTTTAAAAAATTCGGGACACCCCGGTTATTTTTTGGTGTCACCTCTGGTTGCATGGATTCCATGGTCAACCATTATACAGCCGGCAAGCGAAAGCGCAGCACAGATGCTTATACTCCCGGAGGTAAATCCGGTTTCAGGCCTGACTATTCTTCCAAGGTCTATACCCAGATCCTGAAGACTCTATATCCAGATGTTCCTGTTTTGCTTGGGGGGATCGAAGCCTCTTTAAGAAGGGTTACTCATTATGATTATTGGGATGATAAATTGTTCCCCAATATCCTTTCCATGTCCGGGGCCGACATGCTAGTCTATGGAATGGGGGAATTACCCCTTGGGGAAATTATCCGGCTCATGCAGAAGGGCGTACCCTTTTCTTCGCTAGATACCATTCCCCAAACAGCCATCCTTAGGCCAAAGGAATCGCCCGTTCCCAAAAACAAACAATGGAAGGATCTACATTTGTCGAGCCATGAAAAATGTCTCAAAGACAAAAGAGCTTTTGCAGCCAATTTCAAACATATAGAGCAGGAGTCAAATAAGGTCCATGCAAATCGGTTGGTACAAGAATGTGGAGATGAGAATTTGATCGTGAACCCTCCCTATCCGCCAATGTCGGAGAAACAGATCGATCAGAGTTTTGACCTTCCGTACACTCGTCAGCCCCATCCTAAATATCATAAGAGAGGAAGCATACCTGCTTACGAAATGATCCGCTTTTCGGTGAACATGCACAGGGGTTGTTTTGGCGGATGCAGCTTTTGCACGATTTCAGCTCATCAGGGGAAATTCATTGCAAGCCGAAGCGAGGATAGTATTTTGAAAGAGGTGGAGCAGGTAACCCAAATGCCAGATTTTAAGGGGTACATCAGTGACCTTGGAGGTCCTTCTGCAAACATGTACCGGATGAAGGGAAAGGTTCAGTCGATCTGTGACCGTTGTGTTGCACCCAGTTGCATCCATCCGGTGATCTGCAGTAATCTGGACACCAGTCATAAAGCTATGACGGATCTCTACCGAAAAGTTGATGAGCATCCAAAGGTCAAAAAGGCTTTTGTGGGCTCCGGGATCCGTTATGATCTTTTGGTGGACAGCTACAACAAGAATAATGATGGTAGCCTTGATGAATACATGGAACAAGTGGTCAGTCGCCATGTTTGCGGACGGCTAAAGGTTGCACCGGAGCATACTTCAGATGCTACACTCAAGATCATGCGCAAACCCAGTTTTAAGCATTTTCATGAGTTCAAAAAAAAATACGAACGCCTAAATAAAAAGCACGGGTTAAATCAACCCCTTATCCCCTACTTCATATCCTCCCATCCTGGCAGTACTGAGGAAGAGATGGCGAATCTGGCAGCAGAAACCAAGGACATGGGCTTTCGGCTGGAACAGGTACAAGATTTCACGCCAACACCTATGACGGTAGCCACGGTAATCTATTATTCGGGGATCCATCCGTATACACTCAGACCTGTCTACGCTGCGATCAGCAAACAAGAGAAGAAAAAGCAACACATGTTCTTCTTTTGGTATAAAAGGGAAAACCATAAACAGATCAGGCACGAGTTGATGAAAATGGGCAGAGAGGATCTTATTGAAAAGTTGATCGGGGACAAGAAACGGTTGGCAAAGAGAGATCACCTGGTTCGAAGGGCGAAAAAGAAGAAAAAGCCCTTTAGAAAGTCATAAGGTGACAAATTTCATTTGATTTTCAAGATCAAAAAACTATCCTTCGCGTTATGGAGTATATGCGCTTGATTTTCTTTCTCCTACTTTTTGGCTTTGCCTTACCAGGAACGGCCCAGGACTTGCACCATGTTGAATTGGGTGTAAATGGACTTCATTGTTCCGCATGTTCTTTTACAGTTGAAAAAGCCCTTAGAAAGATCCCTGGTGTTTCTGTGGTTGAAATGGATTTGAATGATCGATCCGGGCAGATCTTTTTCTCGGAAGGTGAAAGTCCTGATTTTGGGGAACTTGCAAAAGCAGTCAGGGATGCCGGATATTCTGTCAGATATTTGACTTTTAGTTTGATGGATGATCAAGGGATGGGAGATCTTTGTCAATTTCAGGAAATTTGCCTTTCGTCAGAAATTTCAGGACAAGGTCCTTTTCAGGTTTTTGGAAAGGGTTTTGTGCCTAAAAAAGAATGGAAGACGACCAGGGTGGAAAAGATCTCCATTAAGTGTACCTCATGCCAAAGTGAAAACCTAATAATTCCTTTCCGATCTTGAAAAAGAGCGCATTACTAATTGGACTTGTTTTCTTTTTTTCGCCGGTAATTGGTCAGGAACTATTTCCTATGAACGAACCCGCTAGTACCGTTCCCAAGGGTGTTCTGGGCGTTAAAGTTTTGACAGAATCTTATAATGAAATTCGCCGCATCAGGAATCAAGCCTCGCTTAGGGTCCAGTATGGACTTACTGGTAAACTGACAGTGTGGGCCCAACCGATGATTTCTAATCATCATGCGAAAAGCCTTCCGGCTGATATGGTAAATCACCAGCATGCTGGTCCAAATACGGTCTTTTTTTCAACCGCTATCGATTACGGAGCTAACTACCCATATTCCTTTGCAGGTCTTCATCTTTATTCCAAGTATAGGTTTCTGAATTTTGACAGCGATGACGCACATTTCAGAATGGCTTTCTATGGAGAGTACACCGCATTTGGAACCCAGGCCCATGATGAGGCTGAGGGTCATCTTCAAGGCGACACCGGAGGTGCTGGTGCAGGACTCATTGCGACCTGGTTGAAAAATCGCTGGGCGGTTTCATTTACAGGGGGTGCCATTGTTTCCAATCCTTATACAGAAACTTTACCCAGAAATTTTCGTCTAGAGTATTCTCCGGGGTTTACCTACAATCTTTCCATTGGTTATCTGGCCTACCCTAAAAAATATCAATCCTACCAGCAATCCAATTACAATTTATACCTTGAATTAATGGGGAAGTCTTTTGACGCAGCCAGCTTTTCCCGCCTGGACAATGAAAGAATAGAAATTGATTCCTACGCCCTTCAATCCGGAAGCTACCTCGATATTTATATTGGGGTACAAAGGATCATCCGGAGTAATGATAGACTGGAACTAAGTATTGGATTCCCATTTATCAATAAATCGTATAGACACTTTTATCCTGTACTTAATTTAGGCTGGCAACGGTATTTCTTTTTCGGAAAAAAGTGAACAGTGAGTAATCATTAATGTTAGTTTAGTCAAATGAAAATCATGAGAGTTCCATTTATCGCTATAGTCCTTTCAGTATTTGTACTTAGTGCGGATTGTCAAAAACCTGCAGATTCTAACCCTGATCCCGAACGGGCTGAATACTTGAAAAAGTTCTCTAAAGCATATGTTGCTGCAGGATGCTTTTGGTGCGTAGAAGCCGTATTCGAATCTGTAGAAGGAGTCGAGGAGGCAATTTCTGGATATGCGGGGGACTCGGAAGAGAATGCCAATTATAAGAAAGTAAGTATGGGATTAACACGGCATGC
>JABDJM010000430.1 GCA_013002475.1 Saprospiraceae bacterium
GCTCCTCCTCTTCCACAACGGGTGCCGGCGCCGCCCGTTGATCATTTCTTCCCTGGTTCGGCTCCCCAAAACTGACCAATACACCCGACTGTCCGGGCGGTGGTACCTGGTAAGGCAAAAAGCTTAAAAATAAAATGAGGAGCAACACGACGTGCAAGACAATGCTTATAGTTCTTCCAATCCGTTGGTTTTTGATCTCATCCGGGTTAAAGACAAAAGCCATGGTCGTGTTTTAATGAGTTAATAGTGTTTCTATATTACGCAGATGATAGTGCTTGAAGTACTTGTATCATCAATTATCGGTAGTTAAAATGCCGTTAACATTAAGTTTTTGAGCAAGGTCCATTATGGTAACGACATGTTCCACCGGGGTATTCCTTACAGGAGAAATGGTTACATCCAATTTCTTTCTTCCGTTGTTTCTCTGAAGTTTACGAAGCTGATCTTGCAACTGATTATAACTTACTCGTTTACCATCTAGTAGAAAAGTTCCACTTCGTTGGATCCCAATGTCAGGTGGGTTTACGTTAGAAACAGTGGGATTGTTCTTTCCTGGTAATTTCAAAAAGAGGGCATTCGGAGATACCAGTGAGGAGGTCAACATAAAAAATATCAATAACAGAAAAATGATGTCTGTTAAGGAAGACATACTGAATTCTGCACTGACTTTATTTCTCTTTTTCAATCCCATTTTTACTGGTTGGGTTGAGTGGCAATAATGGCCTTCATTTTAAGGTCTTTTGCCAGGTTCATGACATCGGTCACTCGCTCAAATGGTGTTCCCACCTCGGCGGCGATCGTTATGGTTGCATTTTCTCTGTTGTCTGCTTTAACCAGATCTTTTCTGATGGCAGAGCGGATACTTCTAAGGGAAGCCGGCTTGCCGGCGTTATAGGAAAAGTCCCCCTTTTTGGTAATGGATACTGCCATATTGGTTGGAGCCACTGTCTTTGAATCTGCTTTTGGTAATTCAAAAGGTTGGACCCGAACAAAATTGGCGGTTAGCATGAAAAAGATCAGCAAAAGAAAAATGATGTCCGTCAAAGAGGACATACTGAATTCTGCGCTAACCTTATTTCTTTTATTGAGCCCCATTCTAGGTGGTAGGTTCTTGAAGCAGATCCATAAATTCGACAGTGATCCTTTCCATATTGTACACTGCCTTTTCGACATTAGCTACCAGAAGGTTGTATCCAACAAAAGCGAAGATCCCAATAAACAATCCAAAGGCAGTAGTGATCAGAGCCGTGTAAATTCCACCTGCTAACACATCCGGGGTTACATTTTGCTCCGTGGCCATTTTATAAAATGCCAGGATCATCCCAGTAACGGTTCCAAAGAAGCCAATCATTGGGGCAGCACCTGCTATACTGGCCAGCCTAGAAAGGTTTTTCTCCAACCTGAAGATTTCCAGATTTCCCACATTCTCGATGGCAGCATCGATGTCGCGCAATGGTTTTCCAATTCTGAGAAGTCCCTTTTCAACCATTCTTGCAACGGGTGAATCGGTTGTTTGACATAAGGCTTTGGCGGAGGGAATATTTCCGGCAGCCACGTAGGCCCGGATATTATTCATAAAACTCTCATCAATCTTTGTTGCCCGGTTGATGGTCAGGTATCGCTCAATAAATATGTAAAGAGCAACGATAGACAAGACAAAAAGTATAGCCATGACAGCCATTCCCAGGATACCCCCGGAGGCTATCAAGTCCATTAATGATTGAGTCTTAGTTTCAGAATCTGTTGTTGCCTGAAATAGCAACACAATTGTGTCAAACATGTCCAAGATTAGATTTTGTGTGTTAGTGATAGAACAAACGTCCTCAAAGGGCGCAAATTATCAATTGACATAAGAAAAATGAAGTTTTTATAGAAATATTAACCCTTGGGAAGCCCGGTGTAGCTCCCGCCAGCTAAGGCCAAGCGGCTGTTTTCGAATGCAATATCATCCTGTCCATTTTTGTCTAACTAAGGATAACATTACCCATCATATCTAAAAAAAACATTATATATAATTGATTAATAGAAACTTATGGATTAGGATGGAGATTTCTCTGACCTAATTCCACAGCCAGTTTAGGGGACTGATTAATCCCTGTCAGGCAATCCGGAAGCATGAGACAAAGGAGCTGGCAATTTTGGCGTATTTTTCGCATAAAGCCTTTAAATCCAGTATATTTACACACTAGCGAATTTTCGCTAAATCAAAATCACCTTGTTTATGTCAAATCATGTCGAGATGGTGGAAAACCCCACTGCCACCTCCCCTTCCAAGGCCTATTCCAAGCATATTAGCAAAGTTGCCGTTTTAGGATCCGGTATAATGGGATCCGGTATAGCCTGTCACTTTGCAAATATTGGCCTTCAGGTCCTGATGTTGGACATCGTTCCTTTCGATCTGAAAGAAGAAGAAAAACAGAACCGAGCGGCCCGAAACCGCATCGTAGACGGAGCATTGAAAGCAGCTATCAAGTCTAAGCCGGCCGCTCTGTATGAAAAAGGTTTTTCTTCCAGAATCAAGACAGGAAACTTTGACGATAACTTCCAAGAAATTTCCGACTGCGATTGGATCATAGAAGTGGTTGTAGAAAGATTGGATATTAAGCAACAAGTATTTGAGAAGGTAGATCAGTATCGGAAAAAAGGGTCGATGGTTACTTCCAATACCTCGGGCATCCCGATCAATATGATGTTAGAGGGAAGATCACAAGATTTCAAAGAGCATTTCTGTGGAACTCACTTTTTCAATCCTCCGCGATACATGAGATTGCTTGAAGTGATCCCTACCCCATTTACAAAACCTGAGGTCACTGATTTCTTCATGCGATATGGAGATGTCTATTTAGGCAAGCAAACCGTGCTTTGTAAGGATACTCCTGCTTTCATTGCCAATCGTGTTGGGGTTTACGCAATGGCAAAGCTTTATCAGCTGACTACTGAACTTGGTTTAAGCATAGAGGAAGTTGATAAACTAACCGGCCCCACTATTGGCAGGCCAAAAACCGGAACGTTCCGTCTGGGGGATTTAGTAGGTCACGATACAGCTGCAAAGGTTATCCAGGGTATCAAGCAAAACTGCCCAGATGATGAGCAGGCAGGGACATTCGAGATCCCTAATTACCTGGATTTTTTACTGGAGAATAAATTCCTGGGAAATAAAACCGGTCAGGGTTTTTATAAAAAGACAAAAGAAAAAGACGAAAAGGGCCGTAGAGTTATTTTGGCGCTGGACCTGAATACACTGGAGTATCAGCCATCAAAGCGTCCAAAATTGGCAAGCCTTGAAACGGCCAAACAGATAGACAGTCTTCCGAAGAGGATCCAAGCCGTTTTCAATGCAGAAGACAAAGGAGGACAGCTGGTCCGCAAATCTTTGCTAGGACTGTTTGCTTATGTATCAAACCGGGTCCCTGAAATATCTGACAACCTTTACAGCATAGATGATGCCCTGAAGGCAGGATTTGGTTGGAAAGTCGGTCCATTTGAATATTGGGATATCGTCGGTGTCGATAAAGCCATAGAATTAGCCGAAGCTCAGGGAGAAACGATAAGTTCCTGGGTAAAAGACATGGCATCAGGTGGAAACTCCTCCTTTTACCGAGTCAACAATGGCAAGAAACAGTATTGGGATCAGAGCAGCGGAAGCTACCAGAATATTCCAGGGGCCGCAGAGATCATTCACCTCGATAACTACCGCCAACAAGCACCTGTACTCAAAAACTCTGAGATCATCCTGCATGACATTGGTGATGGGGTACTTTGTTTGGAATTCATCTCCAAGGCTAACGCAATGGGTGAGGGTATCCTAAGGGGTATCAATGAAGCCATAACCTTGGCAGAGGAAGAAGGATGGAAAGGATTAGTGATTGGTAATAATGCGCAGAATTTTACGGTGGGTGCTAATCTTATGATGATAGGAATGTTTGCCTTTCAACAGGAGTTTGATGAGCTGAATATGGCAATCAATCTTTTCCAACAAACTACCATGCGCTGCCGCTATTCCAGCATACCTGTTGTGGCTGCCACCCAGGGATATGTATTTGGAGGTGGTTGCGAAACCATCATGCATTGCGACTCTGCACAATGTGCAGCCGAGTCCTACATAGGGCTTGTTGAAGTTGGTGTGGGACTCATACCGGGAGGAGGCGGAACCAAAGAGTTCGCGGTGAGAGCTTCTGACGAATTCCATGTTGGAGATGTGCAGATCCCTACCCTGATCGAGAAATTTAAAACAATTGCGATGGCCTCGGTGGCCACCTCTGCGCAACAAGCATATTCGATGGGATATCTTTTGCC
>JABDJM010000458.1 GCA_013002475.1 Saprospiraceae bacterium
GATTTGGGCCGGTGCGATCTGTCTTGCCATCCCTGGTCTTTGAACTTGGCTTTGACAGCATCCACCATTCAAGCCGGACCAAATCAGGCCTCACTCTGCGAAATCCCCGGATACTTCGTTGGCTAAAAGATACAGAACCCAAAGATGCAGGAACCCTTCCCGAGTTGAAAAATTTGATGCAACCCCATGCCCAAACCTAGGTCCAACAAACAACTCATTGAACCAGCGACTAACTGGTTTGAACAAAAGGGATGGACACCTTTTTCTTTTCAGAAAAAAGCTTGGGTTCAATACTTAAAAGGGTATTCCGGCATCGTCAATGCACCCACCGGTTCCGGGAAAACATATTCCCTATTGATCGCTGCCCTGTTGGAGGAGATCCATAATCCACAGAAATCAAATTCCGGATTAAGACTGATTTGGATCACTCCGATCCGGGCGCTGGCTAAAGAGATCTATCTGGCTGCGAGTCGGGCTATCGAAGGCATGGGTTTAGACTGGGAGGTGGGAATCCGGACCGGAGATACTTCCACAGCTGATCGCAAAAAACAAAAAAAGAGCCCTCCCCAGATCCTGATTACCACACCGGAAAGCATACACATTTTATTTGTCTCTAAAGGATACCCAAAGTACTTTTCAAACTTGCGTTCCATTATAGTAGATGAGTGGCATGAACTCATTGGTTCAAAGCGAGGGGTACAAATGGAATTAGCTCTTTCAAGGCTCCAGGCAATCAATCCGGACCTGAAGATTTGGGGCATATCTGCCACCATTGGAAATATGGAGGAAAGCCAACGGGTTTTGTTGGATGGTTTCATCCCATCGGAAAAGCAGGTGGTTATTAAATCCCATATCAAAAAGAAGATTGTAATAAAGTCTGTTCTGCCCGACGAGATCGAACGATTCCCCTGGGCTGGACACCTTGGCCTGACCATGCTGGAAAAGGTGGTCCCAATAATCAAACAAAGTAAAAGCACACTGATCTTTACAAATACTCGTGGTCAGTGTGAAATCTGGTACCAACGGCTTTTATTGATCGAGCCTGAACTCGCCGGAATCATGGCGATGCACCATGGAAGTATTTCCCGGGAGATCCGCGACTGGGTTGAAGACTCTCTTCACACAGGTAAGTTGAAGGCAGTTGTCTGCACCAGTTCTCTTGATCTTGGAGTGGATTTTCGTCCCGTCGAGACTATCATACAGATTGGGAGCCCAAAGGGAGTAGCCAGGATGATGCAAAGGGCCGGAAGGTCCGGGCATCAACCCGGAGCAACCAGCAGGATATTTTTTGTACCAACCCATTCCTTGGAGCTATTAGAGGCGGCAGCATTTAGACAAGCTGTCAAGGAACAGAAAATTGAAAGTCGCATTCCATTTGTCCGGTCCTTTGATGTTCTTGTTCAGTATCTACTGACACTATCCATTGGTGAGGGGTTTCAGGAATCAGAAATTTTTGATGAAATAACCCGAACCCATTGTTTTCAAAGTGTGAGCACAGAGGAATGGCTATGGGTTCTTAATTTCATTACTACCGGTGGCAAATTGGAGGCTTATGATGAATACAAAAAAGTGACTGTCCTCGAGGATGGAACCTTCCTTATGACCAATAAGCATTTGGCCCGCCGGCACCGGTTAAGCATAGGGACAATTGTCGGGGATCAAAACCTTGTCATCAAATATGTTTCCGGTAAAAGGATTGGGACCATTGAAGAGAGTTTTATCTCAGCTTTAAATCCGGGAGATACTTTTTGGTTTGCAGGCAGAGCCCTGGAATTGGTGAGAGTTAAGGGGATAGAAGCTCATGTCCGCAAAACAAAGAACAAGAAAGGAAAAGTCCCAAGTTGGATGGGAGGGCGCATGTCGATGAGTTCTGAAGCATCTGAGATGATCCGCCAAAAGATATTTGAATCCACACAACCCGGAAGGAAGGATATTGAATTGAAAGTCCTTGAGCCCTTATTCAGGCTTCAGGAGGAAAGGTCTCTCATTCCCGGGCCTGACGAGCTATTGATGGAGTACTTCAAAAGCAGCGAGGGCTACCATCTATTGGTATATCCTTTTGAAGGAAGATTTGTCCACGAAGGCCTGGGGGCCTTGTTTGCCTATCGGATCAGTAAGATCAAGCCGATCAGTTTTACGATCGCCATGAATGATTATGGATTTGAGTTATTATCTGATGTTGAAATTCCGGTCAAGGAAGCCATAGAAGAAGGATTGCTTTCAACTGATGGCTTATCCGATGACATTCAAAGGAGCATTAATGAGATCGAGATGGCAAAAAGAAAGTTCCGCAATATTTCCAGTATCGGCGGTCTGATTTTTCAGGGATTTCCAGGCAAGTACCAAAAAGAAAAACATTTAAGAAATTCCTCCTCGCTGATCTTTTCCGTCTTTCACGACTATGATCCGACCAATCTTCTTTATCTCCAGGCATACGAGGAAGTACGCAATTTTCAATTGGAGGAAGCCCGGATGCGGATTGCTTTGGAA
>JABDJM010000467.1 GCA_013002475.1 Saprospiraceae bacterium
CATTGGTGCAGGAAGCTTTGGGACAGCCATTGCTAACCTGATCGCATTGAACCACCCGGTCCTGCTTTATTCCCGTAATCAGGACCTTTCCACCAAAATCGCCGAAAACCGGGTTCATCAAGGTGTGGAGTTGAACGGCAATGTGGAGATTATCCATGATCTTGAAAAATTGGCGAATTCCTGTTCCCTACTATTCCCCATTATCCCATCCACCTCCTTCCGATCTATGATGAAAGATCTGGGGCCCTTTTTAAAACCCAGTCATATCCTAATACATGGTACCAAAGGTTTTGATTCGATCGAGGACCTTGAGAATGCTGACGATCTAAGACCAGATCAGGTATTTACCATGAGCAAGGTCATCATGCAGGAGTCCTCTGTTGTCCGGATCGGATGCCTATCCGGACCAAACCTGGCAAAAGAAATACTTGAAGGGCAGCCTACTGCCACCTTGATAGCCAGTCACTTCCGTGAGGTAATTAAGAAGGGACAACGGGTATTGAAGTCGAATCAGTTTCATGTATTTGGCAGTCCGGAGCTCCTTGGCGCCGAACTGGCGGGCGCTTTGAAGAACAGTATTGCCATCGGTTCGGGCATGCTTGCAGGCCGGGGATTCGGGAAGAATATTCAGGCTATGCTGATTACCCGGGGTCTGACTGAGATGGTTCATCTTGGGCAAGCCATGGGTACTGGAAGCAGGGCTTTTATAGGAACTGCAGGTATCGGGGACCTTGTGGCCACGGCAACCAGTAAGAAAAGCCGGAATTTCACTTTTGGCTATCATTTGGCCCAGGGAAAAACCAAAGATGAGATCCATCGGACTATGCCTGAGCTAGCGGAAGGAGTTCGGACCATCAAGATCACAAAGCTTCTAAGTAGGCATTTCGGCCTTCGTACCCCAATAACCGATATGCTATATTCCGCCGTCTATGATGGCTTCCCTGTAGATAAGGCCATCCACTACCTCATGAACTTCCCCTACACGGTAGATGTAGACTTTCTTTAGCCTCTCTTCCACTCTTTGGCGAAAAGCTTTTTTATCCAAACTAATTGCCGAATTCTGCATTCGCGGAGGTATTTTCTTTTGCTAAATCAGCCCCTAACAATCCTGGGTTAAAAACCCTTCATTCCCGGTAGTTCCCAATGTTAAGCAAACATTAATCATACAGATATCCTCATGGCGAAAGCTTAATAGGTACTTAACTCTAAATCAATCTCACAGGGGCCGATCCCAAGTAATTTTGTAGCATCAATTGAACCTTAATCGATCAAACTATTTATTCTATGAATTTCACCAAATTACTTGCTGCCTTATTTCTAATCGCTGGCCTTGGAGTTGTCTCCTGTACCTCTGATGATGAAGTTACAGATCCATGTGACGGAGTGACCTGTGCTACTGGAGAAACTTGTGTTGATGGTAATTGTGTCGCTGATAATGCTTGCGATGGCGTAACCTGTGATGCCGGAGAAGAATGTATCGACGGAGATTGCATCGAAATTGTCACCAGTGTAACTGGCGATGTAACAGGTGCTGTTACCTGGACTGCTGACCAGATCTGGGTCCTAGAAGGAAAAGTTGTTGTTCGGGATGGAGCAACACTTACAATTGAGCCGGGAACGATCGTTAAAGGTGCTGAGGGTGCTGAAGCTCTTGCTTCGGCTTTGGTGGTTGCCCGTGGTGGTATGCTTATCGCTGATGGAACTGCTACTCAACCAATTATTTTCACAACTATTCTTGACAACATCAAGGTTGGTGAGACTGCTGGGACAAACCTTACTGAGTTGGACAATGAAAAATGGGGAGGAGTGATCATCCTGGGAAATGCTCCGATTTCTGCCAAAGACGGAGATACAGAAGCTAACATTGAAGGAATTCCTGCTAATGATGAGTACGGAAAATTTGGAGGAGATGATCCTGCTGATGACTCTGGTTCACTGAAGTATGTTTCAATTCGTCACGGTGGTGTTACTATCGGGGAAGGAAATGAGATCAATGGTCTCACCCTAGGGGGTGTTGGGACTGGTACCACAATCGACAACATCGAGATCTTCGGAACTCTTGATGATGGTGTGGAATACTTTGGTGGAACTGTTAACTCTACCAACATATTGGTTACTTATCAGGGAGATGACGGGATCGATCTTGACATGAACTACAGTGGAACCATCGACAACTTTGTAGTTCTTCACGGAGGATCTGACACTGACGAGGCTTTAGAGATCGACGGCCCTGAAGGATCAACTCACACAGATGGTCTTTTCACTTTAAGAAACGGTACACTGATCGCTGTTGACACAGAAAAAACTTCCGGAGCAGATCTCAAATCAAAAGCTCAGGGCAACATCAATAAGTGCGTTTGGAAAGGATATGACAAGCATGTTAAAGTCCGTGCATCCTATGTAGATGGAACTTGTGATGACAAGTCTGATGCATGGACAAATGTAAATACTGGAGCCTTGTTAATCGCCATGTGTGAAGTTGAAGGAACCATTGGGGCTGCTGAAGTTGCAAGGGTGTATGTTGATGATGAGGACATAAATGGTATCGCTTGTCTTGGAACCCAGTCTGCCGCAAAAGAAATGGTAGTAGACGACATGGTTGCTGCTAATAGCAATGCTGTTGTTGCAGCTGGAGCTGCTACCGAAGGTGCTGATGAATCAGTATTTAGCTGGACAATTACTGTTGCAAACGGTTTACTATAAACTACAAGTACGAAGAGCAACAAGTCAGAGACTTAGAGCTCTTTTCTGAATTGCTATGAAGTTCACTCACCAAAAAACGTTGTCACCATGCTTAGTCGTAAGTTAATTTTTGCATTCACCTTCCTGTTATTCGGGCAGGCGCTATCTGCCCAAAAAGCGATTCTTCGCGGACAAATTACTGATGATGAAACGGCAGAGGTCATTTCCTTTGCTAACATTTTTGTCCAAGAAACTCTTACAGGAACCAATAGTGATCTGGATGGGTATTTTAACATTAACCTGGATCCCGGTACCTACAATATCACTATTAGCTACGTCGGATATCCAGATTACAAAATTACTGATCTAGTTCTGGGAGCAGATCAGGAAGAAGTCCTGAATGTCAAATTAAAAGTTCAGGGCCAGGAATTGGAAACCGTTGTTGTTAGTGCAGCACAGCTCAAGAACTCTGTTGCAGCTCTGAATACCTTAAAACAAAAATCCACCAAGTTCCTGGATGGAATGGCTGCGGAAACCATTCGTCAGGCAGGAGACGGAGATGCGGGAGAGGCTATTAGAAGGGTAACTGGCGTTTCTGTTGAGGGTGGTAAGCATGTTTTTGTTAGAGGTCTTGGTGACAGATACACAAAGACAACCCTAAACGGAATGGATATTCCAGGTTTAGATCCGGATAGAAACTCGGTTGAGCTGGATATATTCCCAACATACCTGGTTGATAACATAATCGTATATAAAACCTTCTCGCCAGACCTGGCTGGTGATTTTACAGGGGGTACTGTCGATATCGCCACTAAATCTTTCCCTGACGCAAAAACCACTAGCGCCTCAATCTCTGTTGGCTATAATCCAAGTATGCACTTCAAGGATGAATTCCTTGGATACAATGGCGGTGGTTCAGATTTCATTGCTTTTGATGATGGCACCAGAGAGTTGCCAATCGACAAAACTCTTAAGGTTCCGGATCCTGCCATTCAGGAAGGATCTGAACTTTTTGATATCACTAATAGCTTTCAGAAAAATCTTGCCGCCAAGCAGATCGGAAATGATTTGAATAAGGGATTTTCTTTGTCCACTGGAAATCAAATAAACAAGGACAAGGTCACCTTCGGTTATGACTTCAGTATGAACTATAAGAATAGTTCCCAGTTTTACGAAGATGCGCAATTCAACACTTTCCGTTTAGATCCTGACAATACCATTATGGCACTTGATCAGGAAAGAGATGCTGTTGGTAATCTTGGGATCCAGGATGTTTTTTGGTCAGCTATGGCAGGAGGTGCTATGAAGGTCAAGGAACATAAGTTTTCTCTTCATGCGCTTAGATTGCAGAATGGTGTCAATCAGGCGGCAAGAATCAGACAGGCTGATACCTTTGAAAATCCTTCTGTGATCTTCAAGGATAACCTGGAGTATGCACAGAGGGAAATCACTAATTTCCTTGCAAAGGGTTCTCATCTTTTAGGAGAGGGTACTCATAAGGTTGAGTGGAGCTTCTCCCCTACTATCATCCAGGTAGATGAGCCAGATATCCGATACTCTGCATTTGAGCAAAGAGACGGAGATTTGCTACTGGCTCCTGCCGTTGGAGCTGAAGTCACCAGAACTTTCAGAAATCTCCAGGAAACAAGTTTTGCCGGAAAAGTGGATTATACTTTGAAGTTTGGCGTAAACGGTTCGGAGGTCTCAAAGATCAAAGCAGGATTCAGCGGATTAAGAAAGATGCGAGACTTCGATATCCAAAATTACCTGGTACGTGTAATTTCTCAGGGCTCTTTTGATCTAGATGGAAACCCGGATAATATCTTCCAGGAAGAAAATCTTTGGAATGAAGATTCGCGCAAAGGAACTTATATAAAAGGAAACTTTCAGCCTTCCAATACTTTCGCAGCAGAGCAGCAAGTATTGTCGGCTTATGCTATGAACGAATTCCCGATCACCTCATCGTTGACAGCAATTTACGGGGTGCGTTTAGAAAAAGCTGACAACTGGTACACTGGTCAAAATAATGCAGGTTCCGTGACCTACGATGATGAGAAGGTATTGGACGATCTTGACATTTTGCCTTCGGTAAACTTGGTTTTCAATTTGAAAGAAAAAATGAATTTTAGGGCTGCCTACAACAGAACCTTAGCCCGTCCCTCATTCAAGGAGAAGTCTATCGCCCAGATCCAGGACCGGATTACCGGTCGGGTATTTCTTGGGAATATTGACCTGGTTGCTTCAAACATCGACAATGTGGACCTTCGATGGGAAGCATTCGGAAAAAGGAATGAAACGATCTCCATAAGTGCCTTTTACAAAAGATTCACAAACCCAATTGAGTTGACTGTTTTTGATGCGACTGCTCCTAATAATTTCCAGCCTGTGAACGTAGGAGATGCAAGGGTCCTTGGACTTGAGATCGAAGCAAGAAAAAATCTTGGATTCATAAGCGGAGCATTCGAGAAATTAACGATTGCTGGTAACCTAACATTTGTAGACTCAGAGGTGGAGATGAAGCAGGAGGAGTACGATGCACGTGTGGCAGCAGCCAGAGTCGGTCAAACTATTGATAGAAACAGACAAATGGTGGGCCAAAGCCCATTCATCGTAAATGCGATGCTAAATTATAGTGATAGAGATTCCGGTTGGGAGTCTAACGTGAGTTATAATGTCCAAGGTGAGCGACTTGCTATAGCGGGAATTGGTCTTGTTCCTGATATCTGGGAACAACCCTTCCACTCCCTAAACTTTAAGATGGGTAAGGCTTTTGGAGAAAATAAGCCTTTCAAGATCTCTCTTGCTGTGGACAACATCCTGGATCAGAATAAGCAGAAATGGTACAATGCCTTCGAAGCAGAGTCCCAGATCTTCGAATTCCTTAATCCAGGAACCACCTTTTCAGCAAGTTTTTCATACACTATCCGATAAAGCTAAGAATTACGACAGCGTTTTATCCCTGGCGGCTATTATGGTCGCTGGGGATTTTTTATTCTTGCAACCTAAGGAAAACCTTAGTGTCTATTGGATAACCATAAAACGTAAATCATGAAACGAATTTTTACCCTACTCCCCATTTTTCTCCTTATCACTCTCTTTGGATGTAAGAACGACATTATCGGACAGGTAAGCGGGGAGGGACCGCGCGTATCTGAAGAACTGGACCTCGATTCTTTTACTGGTGTGGTAAATGCCATCAGCGGGGACATTACTATAGTATCCGGGAATACACAAAAAGTAACCATTGATGCTCAAAAGAATATCATAGAAAATCTAAAGTTGAACGTGAAGGAAGGAATCCTGTATATCGGGTATAAGGAAAATGTACGAAGAGCTGAAAAGCCGATACTAAAGATCGTCCTTCCAGTCTTTGACTTTGCCTCAGTAGCAGGAAGTGGGAATATGGATATTAATGGATTTGGCAAAATCGACGATCTACATCTGAGAGTTACCGGCTCAGGGAACATCGATTTTGATGGCACAGCGGATCGAGTGCGGGTTAATCTGACTGGTTCTGGAAGAGCAAATCTAAATGGTGAGGCTGACAACGGGGAGATAAGAATTACCGGATCAGGGAAGTTTAACGGGGAGAAGTTCCCAATGAATAACGCCACTGCAAATCTAACTGGTTCTGGAAATGCCCATATCAATTGTACTGATCAGCTTTCTGGTAGGATAACGGGGAGTGGTAATGTAATTGGATATGGAGACCCAAAGGTTAAAATGAAAATAACCGGATCGGGGAAATATCGGGACGAATCCTAATTTCCTTCTGCGAACCACAAAAACTATAAAAGACTACAATTTCCCTTCGAGGTCGGTACTTATTTAATGAGTGTCGGCCTCATTTTATTTTGCTGGAAGAAGAATAAAAAAAAAGCCCCAGTTTCTCTGGGGCCTTTTTTTTACTGAACTAAAGGTTTTTCAATTTGGCCTGTACCTCTTTCACCACTCCTTTCTGCTTCTTTATTATTTCCTCTTGTGACTTTTGAGCTCCTTCATTTTCTACCAATGCAGCCTTGGCCTCCTCGATCTTCTTTTCACATTTGGTGATCTCATCTTCGTAGTTGCGTTGATCTTTGACCAGACCTTTAAGCTCATTTTCCATCTTTTTGAGAGTACCCTCCTGTTCTTTTATTTCTGCCTCTATGGCCATGGTTGAAACAGATAGTTGGTATTCTTCTAAAAGTTGAACGGCTTGGGGATAAACCTCCGGATGAGATTGAGAGCTTAAATAGGCCCCGCCCAGGTCAAACCAAACTGTCAGGTCTACCATCCCTTCATTCTTTTCTTCAATTCTTGCATATACATCAATGGTGTTGCTGCTTAACGTTTTGATCATGCAATCATCTGAAAAGAACTCTCCGGACTTTCGATTTT
>JABDJM010000525.1 GCA_013002475.1 Saprospiraceae bacterium
AAGTGGGCATGGCGGTGATCTCCTCTACCGCTGGGGAAATCCCCAATCCTATGGAGCCAGCTCACCGGAAAATCGAATGCTCTTTGGCCAGCATGATGCCACATGGATAAAACATGGGCAGGATCAGCGATGGGCCATCATGCTCTACAACAACGGGATTGGCAGACCTGGCATGGATTATAGTGAGGTAAATATCCTAGTCCCTCCTCTGAATGATCAGGGTACCTACGACCGTGTCCCCGGTTTTCCATTTGACCCTCTTGTACCGGACTGGACTATTGATCAATTTGATGGTGAAACCTTTTTTAGTTCAAATGTTTCTGGGGCATACATGACCCCTAATGGAACTATCATTATGTGTGTGGGGCAAACTGGGACCCTGCTTGAAGCAGATACCCTCACAAAAAGTCCGCAATGGAAGTACATTAGCCCGATCAGCAATAATGCAGCAGCCAGCCAGGGCACCTTCCCTCAAAGCAACAACCTTTTTAAGGTTCGCCGGTATGGAGAATTCTTCCCTGGATTTGAAGGCAAAGAGCTTATATCGCAAGGACCTTTAGAGCTCAACCCCTTGCCAAGTAATTGTGTCATCACAGATATTGAGGAAATTGAAGGAGAAATAAGGATCCCAAAAATATTTCCTAATCCTTCCTCAGGGATCGTTAATCTTGAATCAGCAGAAGACTTAGGGATAATCCGAGTTTGGGACCAGAGAGGGAATTTGCTTCGAAGTCAAAAATCAAACAAAGGAACTCTCGACCTATCCAATCTTCCGGCAGGTGTCTATTTTCTAAAGGCAGAATATTCACCCACTCAAAGAGTCGTACTTTTGCCCCACTAACTTATGGGGAAAAGATTCGGCAATCCATTAATACCGATATTCATTACTGTCTTTTTGGACATGCTTGGCCTGAGCATTGTAATTCCTGTTATCCCGGCGGTGTTTTTCGATGGAGATTCTACTTTCTTTCTTACAGAAGTTACTCAAAAAACCCGATCCATTTATTACGGATTCTTAATTGCGGCCTTCCCGATCATGCAATTTTTTGGTGCACCAATACTGGGTGCTCTTTCGGACAGATATGGTAGAAAGCCCCTCCTCCAGATATCTCAGGTCGGTGCTTTTCTGGGATACCTGATCTTCGCCCTGGCTCTTGGATGGCATAGCCTCTTAGTACTGTTCATTGCCCGTTTGATACCCGGATT
Source organism: Saprospiraceae bacterium (assembly GCA_013002475.1). Taxonomy (GTDB): domain Bacteria; phylum Bacteroidota; class Bacteroidia; order Chitinophagales; family Saprospiraceae; genus JABDJM01. Next base: position 1,207 of record JABDJM010000525.1, read on the forward strand.
TATGGGTGGGAATATTGCAATCGTTTACAGTGCTGTAGCTGACATAACAGAACCTAAAGACAAAGCAAAAAACTTTGGATTAGTGGGTGCCGCCTTTGGACTTGGCTTTATCCTGGGTCCTGCGTTGGGAGGGTTTCTTGCCGATGCCAATATAGTATCCTGGTTCAGTCACTCCACTCCATTTTATTTTACCGCCGCCCTGACTTTGGTTAACATTTTTTTGGTTCAAATACTGTTTCCTGAGACCCTCAAACAAAAAAGTCGAACGAAGATCTCCATGTTTTCGGGGTTTCGAAATATCCGAAAGTCTTTTGCCTCGCCAAACTTGAGAAAGGTATTCCTGGTTGTTCTTTTACTGAGCCTCGGGTTCACCTTCTTCACCCAGTTCTTTTCAGTTCTACTTTTTGAAAAATTCAAATGGTCCGAATCAAACATAGGGCTGTTGTATGGTTGGGTAGGGATTTGGCTTGTTTTGACCCAAGGCTTGATAGTCCGAAAAATGTCCGGAAAGATCGCCCCCAAAGCCATTCTACCCTTTAGCATTTTTGCCCTTGCAGTTTCTCTTTTTCTACTGATACTTCCTGACAAAGGTTGGTGGTTTTTTGTCATCAATCCTTTAATAGCCCTTTCTCATGGGATCACCTCACCAAACATGACAAGCATCGTTTCTGAAAGTGCGTCTATAAAGGAACAGGGAGAGATCATGGGGATAAATCAATCCATGAATTCTGTTGGGCAGGCAATACCACCATTAATAGCCGGATATCTGAACGCTTTGAACGGGATGTTTCCGATCCTGGCAGGATCCCTACTGATCTTTGTTGCCTGGTTGGTTTTCCAATTTGGCTTGGGAAAAAAATGATTTTAGAAAATCTCTGGTTACTTCTTTTACGATTTCGATGTTTTTTGATTGCAAAGGTGATGCAATAACATGGCCACCGGGTTCTGCCAATGGTTTGATCGTGTTTAGAAGGTAATCCCCCTGATTGATCTCATGGAATTTTTCAATTGCTTCGATGGAGATAACCTTGTCGTGATTTTGTTCATCCTGGTAATAATAGCAAAGCAGGTAAGGGTCATCAAAATTTTCCCAAATCTCTTCGGTCATAGTATCATCCACCAAGTATCGAAGAGCCAGAATACCCTCCAATCTATAGGTCGTGGTCCAAAATTGGTTAGCCTCTGCGCCCAGGTCTATCGTCCGGTAATGGCTGTCAAAGGCAAGTCGCGTCAATTGAAGACCCCAGGGAAGGGTCATCATTTTTGAGTTTGAATCTGCTAGGTCAAAGTTGGGAGAATAGAGAATGTGAGCAGCTATAGCATTCGGGTTTTCTGCAGCCAGGTAGGTAGCCAGGGTTGAGCCGGTGGAGCAACTCATTAGGATTATTTGATCTCCCAACAGCCGGCTAAGGGCTATGGCCTCAGCGGCATCAGTTATCCAATCCTGTGGGTCGACCCGAGCAAATGATTCTTCAGAGGCCGAGCCATGGCCTGCAAGTA
>JABDJM010000534.1 GCA_013002475.1 Saprospiraceae bacterium
GAAATATCTTTCGGCGATCGGATTTCCCTTTTCGGCAAATAGATTTCCCAGGAGGATCCAGGCATCGATCAGATCTGCATTAATTTCTGTTGCAGATTGGAAGCTATTAATTGCCCGGGCTGTGTCACCGAGTTCCCTAAAATTCATACCCAGCATCATATAGCCCTCTGCTTCCTGAGGATCTATTTTTAGTACCTCATCCGCTGTCTTCATGGACTCCTCATACTGCTTCAGAATGAGCTGGAATTCGGAAAGCTTTAGAAGGGTAGGGATCCTTTCAGGAAAACGCTGGACAGCATTGTGCATAGTATTAATGGCCATCCTGGAATTATAATTGTCCAGATAGACATCAGCCAGTAAGTGGAAATAACTTGTATTGTTGGAATCTCTCGAGATGGCTTGCCGCAAGTCAGAGATGGCCTGATCGTAACCTTCAAGCTCGTGATACTTTTTTGCTCGCAGGAAGTATAAGCCTGGGTTGTCCGGATTTTCCAGAACAAGTTGATTCAAGCTATCGAGCGTTGCATCTCCGGTCTTTAGGGCTTCAACTTCATTTATAGGCTCAGAATCCTTATTAAAAATATCAGTCCCAAAGATTCCCCACAGCATTAAACCAAAGATCAGTATCAGAGGAAGATATTTTTTCATAGACCAAAATTAAGCATATTCGTTCTTTGTAGTCTTAAACCACGAAGCATGGAAGGAAATTATCCGATAGATGACAGAAATAAAGTAAAGAGAATTCCCAAGCGGGGGCATTATGACCGGGAAACGGTTTATGGCATCCTGAATGATGCCTTTCTGGCTCATGTTTCTTTTATGATGGATGGGCAGCCCTTCATTATTCCAACGGCCTACGGCAGAAGGGGCGATGATCTGTATTTTCACGGAGCCACGACCAGCAGATTGCTGGTCGCTTTGCAGACTGGAATTCCCACCTCGGTGGCGGTGACCCACCTGGATGGGATCGTCCTTGCCAGGTCTCTTTTTCATTCTTCCATGAATTATCGTTCTGTAGTAGCCTTCGGGACGGCAACTCTCGTTGAAGATGCTGATGAAAAAATGGAAGCGCTGAAGATCATATCGGATCAGATCATGCCCGGACGATGGGAGGAGGCACGATTGCCAAACCCAAAGGAAATGAAAGCAACAACGGTTCTTAAGATGAAAATCGAAACCGCCTCTGCTAAGATCAGGACAGGTCCTCCCGGGGATGATAAAGATGATTACCAGCTTCCTATTTGGGCTGGAGTCTTACCCTGCAATTTGCAATATCAGGATGCCCAAACTGACCCGGATTCAATAAAAGATCTTCCCGTTTCGGCGAGCGTGATCACCTATTATCAGTCAAAAATTAATTAGCATGGCAAGTGGATTTCCCAAACCCTCAGAAACAAATGAATACTATTGGAAGTATATTTCTCTGGTTGATTCGGATGATATCGTAACTGCCTTGGAAGAACAATCCCAAAAGCTTGGAAGATTTTACCAGGCGATCCCAGAGGGAAAAAGAGGCTACGCCTATGCCGATGGAAAATGGAGTATCATGGGTTCCATTCTCCACGTGATCGACGCTGAACGCATCTTTGCTTACCGTCTTTTGCGCTTTGCCCGTGGTGATAATGCTGCATTACCGGGATTTGATCAGGATGCCTACATGGCTGACATCAATGAGGGCGCTCTTGATTGGAACCGCCTTTTTGATGAGTGGAGAAGTACGCGAGCTGCTACCATATCCCTGCTCAAGTCCATCCGACCCGACCAATGGGACAGACGCGGGACTGCTTCCGGACTTGAACACACAGTGCGCGCGCTTGCTTACATGCTCGCGGGTCATGAATTACACCACTACAAGATTATAGAGGAAAGGTATCTGGATTAAAGATCCAGGAGGTAAAAATCATCGCAACTGGAATGTCCGGTATTTCCCTGCGCGCAGCTTAGTTGCCGGAAGCCGAAACTTGTGTAAAGTCCTACAGCCTGTTTCATCGATTGTAGGGTTTCCAGATACATCTGTTTGTATCCAATTTCTTTGGCTGTCTGGATGCAGTCGGTAAGCATTTTTTTGCCAAATCCCTTACCACGAAGCTCAGAGAGGAAATACATTTTTTGCAGCTCGCAGATAGAATCCTCTCCACCTTTCAGGGGAGCCACACCACCGCATCCCTGGAGCTTTTGTCCATCATCTATAACCAAAAAGAAATGCCCGGGATTCTGAAAATGTTCGAACATGGTATCGATCTCTGGATCCAAAATTGAATAGCCTTCTCCCACGGCACCAAATTCTGTCATCACCTTTCGGATGATGGCTGCCACCTGATCATTATCCTTTTGAAGTATTCGACGGATTTCCATTTAGATAAAAATAAAAAACTCCTTTTCGTCTTGTACGAAAAGGAGCTTAATTCTATATCTCAGAGAGATTATCTTCTTAGAAATTTGCTGAAAATATTCATTCCAATGCCAGCGACATCATCCATGATACTTCCATCTCCGTCTCGGTCGAGAAGTTTTCCAACTAAGCCCATTTCAGGTCTTTCTTTAGAAGCTGAAACAGTTTCTGTTAGCATACCTGCTAGGCCGCTAACGTCTAGTCCCTGTGTCTTTTTCTGACGACCTAAGGTTCCTAAAACCATTGGTGCTAGCATGCTCATCAAAGAGCCTGTTTTGCTGCTGTCCAGACCACTCATCTGACTGATCATATCAATGGCTCCAGACTGCTTTCCTCCTAGAATGTGTTTTAGGATTCCAGCTCCGTTCATCATGTTATTGTTGCTTGGCTGAGTCTGACCACCTAAAAATCCTCCCAGGTTGTCTAGAATACTACCATCATGGTCTCTGTCAAGAGCGTTGTTCAGTGACTCCGCACCTTTAGGATCAGCGGCATTACGCGCAAGAGCTCCCATGAGGGTTGAAAAAATACCAGAAGCAGCTGCTGTGGTTTGGGATTTGTCAGCACCTAATTGCTGGCTTAATTGATCTACAAGGCCTTCAGACATTTGACCCTGAAGTAAATCGAGAATATTCATCTACAAAATTTTACGGTAAAGAAATTTATTTGCTTGGCCTTCGAATCCCTGAGAACAGGTTTGAAGGGGTTAGGTAATATACCTATTTATTGTGGTACAAATTCGATTCCAATTCTACTATTGCTACCATATTCTAGACGGGAATTATTCGGTAAAGTCACCTAAGACCTTCTTTTTCAATTTTTTGGGGCAACCTGCCGGTAAATTGCCCGTTTGGATTGCTGAGGGTTTTGGATTTTCTTTGTGTTAAGCATAAAATTACCTTGAACGAGCCAGGAACTATCTTTTTTGAACCCCTGTCAGGAGATGATCTCCCTGATATTCCTGCATTGCAGGATGCTCAGAAATATTTGATCAAATGGTATAATGAACATACCGATGCCCGTCACGTTTTTTTCAATTACAATCGGGTTGAACAAGTTCTGAAAAATGCACTCTTTCTATCCAAGGAGGAAAGAATTTCCCCAGATGATCTCAAGATATTATTGTTGGCCTCTGCCTTTAGCGAGGTGGATCGCGCAAACCCTGAGGAAAGCGCCAAAGCTGTTTGGGATCTTTTTGCCAATGAGTGGGAATATAATTCTCAGGATTACGCCCCGGTAGGGGAGATCCTCGGTCAATTAAAGAATGAAGAAAACCAATCTCTCCTTGTTAACCTGATCAGGGATGCTCAGATGGGGAGTACATATTCTGCGGAATTTGAACATACTCATCCACTGAGAAGGCTGGAATTAGAATTGCTTAATCAAAAAGAGTTTTCAAACTTAGAGTGGAACGAGCTCCTCTATCAGGATTTATTAAAAGCGGGTTATAAAACTCCCGCCGGAAGAAGAACTTTTGGAGCCCTTTTGTCAAGACATCTTTTAGAAAAGAAAAATAAGGCTCAGCGGCTTTTACAAAAGCAAAAAAGCAGTACAGGTATTTTGGCCGGTGAAGCATTTGAAGGGATTGAAAAAAAAATACCCAATTCTGCTATTCAAACATTCTTTCGAACAAATTATCGCAACCATATCAATCTAAGCTCCATCGCGGATACCAAGGCCAACATCATGATCTCGGTAAATGCAATTTTGATTTCCGTGGTGATTTCCATTTTGAGTTACCGGAACATCCCAGAGGCTAAGCCGATTGTTCTATTGCCTGTGGTAATATTTTTGGTTACCGGTTTGACTTCCCTAATTTTTGCGGTCCTCTCCATTCGTCCCAAGGTCACCGCTCTAAATACTGAGGAAAAGGATATGTCGGAGATACGTAAGAATATCCTGTTCTTCGGAAATTTTGTGAACCTATCTCTAGGGCAGTTCGAAGAAGCAATGGATACTGTACTACGGGATGGACAGTTGCTATATGGAAACATGGTTCGGGACATTTACCACCTTGGAAAAGTATTGGATAAAAAGTATCGTTACCTGACGCTGTCATACAATATTTTTATGGTAGGGTTTGTCGCTACAGTACTCACCTTTCTTATCGTGATATTTTCCTGATCAGTAGTCCAGGTACACACGGCTCTCTTCACAAACAAATACATCATAGTTTCCTTCCCACCGGTGGATACCTGCATTTCCATAAAATGAGTAAAATCCATCTGGAAGGATTACACATTGGTCCGAATAAGCCCAGACATCAATATTTACGCCGGCCGTTCGGACAAAGATGTCCCGGTCAGTGTAGTTTACGAAACAAACCGTGCCGGTATAATTGTATTCACAGGCCGGACCATTCCAATTATCGTCATCAAAATCAACGATACAAGAGCTAAGTCCAATTATGCTCATTAGTGTGAGGATCGCAATTAGATTTTTCATAATGGCTTTTTCCCAAGGACGGTTAAAGCCTAAGTTATTGCACAGCCATTAAGAAAAGATTAACCGGAAAGTAAGTTGGGGCTTTGCTTTTAACGAGTTATTAGGAGATCAACTCGAAAAAACAAAGCAATCATCTTTAAGGATGGGATGGAAGTAATCCGCTTCCTCGCGAAGCATGGACGAGGTAGAATGCTTGACTCCGGCAATTTCTACCCGCACACCTTGTCCCTTCAAATGCCTTACCAGATCAAAGAAATCTGAATCCCCAGATACTATGATGATCGTATCCACCTTAGGGGCTAATTGAGTTGCTTTTATCGTCAATGGGATGTCTGCAGATTTATGACAGGGAACTACAGATCCGTGAAAATTTCGGTGCAATCGCTCAGCGAGTTTATGAGAAATAGATTGGCCCTCTCGAAAATAAATTAACCGGTTCAGAGCCCGGTCATCCAAAAGGCGTGGAACAAGCGTATCGTAGCTTACCATGGCATCGTCACGATTCATCATGGTATGAACACTCATTTCTACATTATTTCCATCAATCAATACAGCTACACTTTGCTGGATCAGCACTTCATACACTTCTTCTTGTTCCATAGGAGATTTTCGGCAAAGGTAGGATTTGGGTTTAAACAAAAAAAAGGAGGCCATCTGTCGACAGCCTCTCCATAAGAAGTACCCTTTTATGCTCCGAAAAAACTAATGATGACTTTAAGATGTACTCAAAGACCTCCTTTTGCAAGCACCCAAAATCACAAGCTGTGACAAAACGGTCCTATACATTGGGAAAAATGGCCATACTTAATCTGCTGGTTTGGAAGCAAGGATTCTTTCAATCGGAGCATTGAAGGGGCGAAAGACGCCCAGATCGGTCAAAAACCCGGAATAATTTAGGAGAGATATTTCCCTACAATAGGCATCCTTCTCCCCATTCCGAAAGCTTTTGAGGATATTCTAAGCATTGGCGGTGTTTGATACCTTTTGAATTCATTGGTGTTGACCAGGCGTAAGGCCCTTCTGACGATCGCTTCATCGAAGCCCATAGCAATGATATCCTGTGGGTCGGATCTTTTTTCAATATAGTTGTAGAGGATCTGGTCCAGGATGTCATAGTCAGGAAGAGAATCTGAATCCTTTTGATTGGGTCTTAACTCAGCACTTGGAGGCTTGGTAATAGTATTTTCAGGAATCCATTCCTTTTCCTCATTGATAAATCTTGCCAGCTCAAAAACTTCAGTTTTGTACAGATCTCCAATTACTGACAGGCCTCCACACATATCTCCATAAAGAGTTCCATAGCCTACAGCGGCTTCGCTTTTATTACTGGTGTTTAAAACAATGTTTCCAAACTTATTGGAGATAGCCATAAGGATCATTCCTCTGACCCTGGCCTGAATGTTCTCTTCCGTCAGGTTAAAAGGCTGCCCTTCGAAAGTTGGTTTTAACAAGTCAATGTAACTGTGATACACCGATTCGATCGGGATGATATCATAAGGCATCCCAAAATTTTCAGCCAGCTTCTTTGCGTCCTCGACACTATGGTCTGAGCTGAAATGTGAGGGCATTAGTATGCATCGGACATTTTCGGGCCCGAGCGCTTGCGCGGCCAGGGCAGCGGTTACCGCTGAATCGATCCCGCCAGACAATCCCACCGCTGCTTTGGTAAAGCCAAGTTTGCCAAAGTAATCCTTGATCCCAAGAATGAGAGCATCCTGGATCATCGCGTATTTATGTTTTGGGTATGGTCTGTTTTTTTCTCCCTGCTCAACCTCGGCCAGGTCATACATTTTTAAGGCCTCTTTGAAATGAGGCAATTCCTCATAGATTTTTCCATTGGGTGAGACTACCAATGAGCCTCCATCAAAGATCAGCGCCGTCTGAGCTCCTACATGGTTCACATAAAACATTGGGATCTTATACCTGTCCACATTTGCCTTTACTATTTCGATCCTGGTATCAGCCTGGTCAAAGGAAAAAGGTGAAGCAGAAAGGTTTAGGATAAAATCCGGTTTCTGATCGATCATTTGGTCGAGGGGACATACCGTGTACAGCGGATTTTCATTTCCGATATTCCAGATGTCTTCACAAATGGTCAAAGCAATTTTCTTTCCCCTGTATTCGACTACCTTCCAGTTCTTGTCCGGTTCGAAATATCTGTATTCATCAAAAATGTCGTAGGTAGGGAGTAGTGATTTATGCTGAACGTGAAGAACTTTTCCGTCTGCAAGGAAGTAGGCAGAATTAAAAAGATCCTTGCCTTCAGGTACCGGATTACGAGAGGGGGATCCAACTACAACAGCGATCCCAACTGCTGCCTCAGTCAACTTCTCGATGGATTCTTCGGCAAGATGAATGAAGTCATCAAATTCCAGGAAATCCCGGGGAGGATAACCAGTAGTTGACAATTCACTAAAACAAATGATGTCCGCCTCTTTATCTTTTGCCTGTTGGATAGCCTCCAACATCTTTTGTGTATTCGATTCAAAATTTCCAATGTGGAAATTGAGTTGGGCAATTGCGATCTTCATCCAACAAGTGATTTACCGCAAAGGTAGGAAAAAGCCAATCCTGATACGGGGCACAAAAAAACCCCGAAGCAAAGCTTCGGGGTTACGGTATTCCTTTGAGCGGATACTATTTTCCGCCTTTCAATTCTTTCTGAAGTTTGGCCAGTGCATCCCATTTCCCGGCAGCACCAAGTTTGGCTTGCTTAGCCCAGGAAGAAGGGTCATGCATTTGATATCTGCTACCAGCCTCTTTCAAGATTCCGGTAAGTGTAGCTTTCTTAGCCTTGCTAAGATCCTGTAATGTTTTGATTCCAGCTTTCTTGAGAAGACTGGCGATCTTGGGACCAATCCCTTCGATCTTGGTCAAAGAGGCACCGACACCATTTGAACTGGTTTTTTTCGTTGTCCTTTTTACAACCTTAGCCTTTGGAGCGCTTTTTTTCGCAGGAGCTTTTGCTCTCTTTGCTACGGTTGCTCGCTTCTCCTTTTTTACAGGCGTTTCTTTTACGATCGCAGGAACAACAACGACAGAATTGTCCACTCCAAATTCAGGAGAGAACCTGTAGTCATCCGCAGCCCAGTCGTTCACCCAGGTTTCCTGGTCGACCAAATAGCGGAATTCATATTCATGTGCAGGGTTCAGGTCAAGGCTGGTAGTATAGTTTGCTTTGCCGGCCCGCATCTTAATGCCTTTTTCGACACTCCATTCGTTGAAGTCACCGATCAGGACTACTTTTTTGCCTCCTTGTAAGGCTTCCTTGGGTAAACTAAAAGTCACCTTGCAGGTGCCTTTTGTTTTTGAAAATTGCTTTTTAAGACTCATAACAATTTTGAGATTTGAATCTGTTGAATGATTTTTACTTAATGTTCACTTGGTTAGAAAGAAGCAGCAAAGCTACAGCATAACAACCAATAAATAACTGATTTTCAGCAGACATTATGATTCTTTAAGATTCCTTAATGATTAAGTTTTCCCAATTTCAAACTGGCAAATTTTTCTTCCGATTAGAGGGGTATCAGCCTATTTTTTGCAACTTGAGGACATG
>JABDJM010000536.1 GCA_013002475.1 Saprospiraceae bacterium
CCGGCAAAAATTGGAGATATAGATGATCTGATGGATCTTTTCTATAGAGTTAAGAATGGTTTGGCAGAGGCAGGTTTGAACCAGTGGCCAGATTGGTATCCCCGCAGAAAGAGGATCGAAGAGAATATTCACGCTGAGCAAGTTTTCCTTCATCGAATTGATGCCGCTCCTATTGCAACTATTACTTTGAACCAAATCCAGGATCCAGCCTACCGAAAAATCACCTGGTCTCTGCATGATGATTCTCCCTGGGTGGTTCATCGGCTGGTTGTTGATCCTGGACGTTGGGGTCAGGGACTTGGGAAGAGAATGATGCTATTTGCTGAGGACGAAGTCCGGAAGCAGGGCGGGGGAGTCATCCGTTTAGACACCTGGGTAGGCAATCCCGGGTCTATCGCACTTTACAATTCACTTGGTTACACGAGGGCCGAAGGATACTGCTATTTCTATGGCCCCGATCAACCATTTGCCTGTCTTGAGAAAAGGGTGGATTGAGTCTTTCTTTGGTTATCTTCGCAGGCGCATGATCTCGCAATTTTTCTCAGCGGCACAACTTGGCAAAAATGATTGGTGGAGATATCTGGTAGGCTTTCTGCTTGTATTTATGGGCATAGCCGTTATTGGTTATATACCCATGTTGATCGTGATCTTTCTAAAAGTGTTCCGTGGCGAGATAGATGACACAGACCTTCAGTATTTTCTAAACTCTCTTGATTTCCAATTTGTCCAGATAGGAAACAATTTTGGGATCTTCCTTTTGCTTTTGAGCTTTTTAATATCCTTGTTGATCCTTATCTGGGTGCTCAAAACATTCCATCATCGATCAATTCGGACTGTGATTCACGGGATGGAATCCATCCGCTGGGGAAGAATTGGATTTGCCTTTGCACTTTGGTTTGGGTTTTCTGTAATCACCGAAGTGATCAGCTATACGCTTGACCCAGACTTATATCAATTCCAATTTGACCTTAAGACCTTTTTGCCACTCCTCATTATTTCCCTGACTTTGATTCCCATCCAAACGAGCTTCGAGGAACTACTTTTCAGGGGCTACCTCCTTCAGGGATTGGCACTTTCCGGTATGAAGTTGATCTGGCCTTTGATCCTTACATCCATAGGTTTTGGCCTAATGCATGGGATGAATCCGGAAGTTCAGGAATTTGGGGCCGGCAAGATGATGATCTATTATATAGGGTCTGGAATTTTACTTGGCGTACTTACGATCATGGATGACGGCCTGGAATTAGCCCTGGGCACTCATGCTGCAACCAATTTTTTTGCTGCAACCTGCGTTACATTTGAGTCTGCAGCTCTGAAGACAGATGCACTTTTTAAGGTTACTGAGATCAATCTTGATCTGACCCTGATTGGATTTATTATTTTGAGCAGTCTCTTTATATTGATCTGCTCATGGAAATATAAATGGACTCATTGGAGTAGGCTATTAGAGCCGGCAAAATTCTCAAATCAAAATTCACAAATTGAAGGAAATGAAATCGCTTAGCACACTGATATTTTTAGCTGCTTTTCTTTTTTGTTCAAACCTCGACGCACAGGTGGACAGGTGGCAGATGGCAGCAGAGTACGTAATGGATATTGATATGGATGTTGCCAAACATCAGTACAAGGGAAAGCAGAAACTTACCCTGTTCAATAATTCTCCCGATGATCTTAATAAGGTATACTACCATCTTTTTTTTAATGCCTTTCAGCCAGGAAGTATGATGGACGTAAGGTCCCGAACCATCAAGGATCCGGACAGCCGCGTGGCGGATAGGATAAGTAAGCTAACTAAAGAGGAGATCGGATCTATACAGGTGACCAGTCTTACTCTTGATGGACAAGCCACAAAGTTTGATCATGTAGGGACCATCCTGGAAGTTAATTTACCAAAGTCCATTCCCTCCGGTGACAAGGCTGTCCTGGAAATGGAATGGGATGCACAGGTGCCAGTCCAGATCAGAAGGTCAGGTAGAAACAATAAAGAGGATATCGATTACAGTATGGCTCAATGGTTTCCTAAGATGTGCGAGTATGATTACCAGGGCTGGCATGCCAATCCATATGTAGGGAGAGAGTTTTATGGGATTTGGGCGGATTATTCAGTAACCATTCATATTGACAAATCTTATGTGGTTGGTGGGACCGGAGTATTGAAGAATGCCGATCAGGTAGGGATGGGTTATGAGTCTGGAAGGTTTGCTGTACCCGCTCCTGACGGTCCTAAACAAACCTGGCAATTTGAGGCGGAGGATGTGCATGATTTTGTTTGGTCGGCAGATCCTGATTATACGCATGTCGTACATAAGGGAAAAGCAGGACCTACGATGCACTTTCTTTATCAGAAAAATGAATCCACCGAAGCCTGGTCAAGGTTACCGGAAATTATGGAGGAAGCATTTCGATTTATCAATGCTAAATATGGAGCTTATCCTTACCCTCAGTATTCCTTTCTTCAAGGAGGAGATGGGGGGATGGAGTACCCTATGGCCACTCTGATCACAGGGCATAGAAGTCTTGGATCCCTCGTTGGTGTTTCTGTCCATGAATTGATGCACTCCTGGTATCAAATGATATTAGGAACTAACGAGGCCTTGTATCCCTGGATGGATGAAGGATTCACTTCTTTTACCTCAAATGAAGTTATGAACCATTTAGCCAGGAAGGGATTGTTGCCTGGCAGAGAAGCAGTACCTGACCCTCATGCCGGAACTGTTAAAGGGTTTGCTCGATTTGCCACAAGTGGAGCAGAAGAGCCCTTATCAACCCATTCCGATCATTATACTACGAATCAGGCTTACGGAGTAGGTTCCTATGTAAAAGGCTCTGTGTTTTTACAACAGTTGAAATATATAATTGGAGAAAAAGCTTTCGACCAAGGAATGCTTGATTATTTCAATACCTGGAAATTCAAACATCCGAACGCAAACGATTTTATCAGAGTAATGGAAAGAGCCTCAGGGATAGAATTGGATTGGTATCGTGAATATATGGTGAACACTACCCACACAATTGATTATGAAGTTGGCAAGTTGACGGCTGGGGAGAAAAAGACTTCCCAGGTTCTGCTTAATAGAGTAGGATCCTTTCCTATGCCCGTGGATGTGGAAGTCACATTGACCGATGATTCAAAAACTGTCTACAACATTCCCTTAAGGATCATGCGAGGCGCAAAACCACAACAGGATCCTGAAGCAGCATATATTGTTGCAGAGGATTGGCCATGGACCAATCCAGAGTACACCCTAAAGCTTCCTTATAAGTTGAAAAAGATCAAGGCCATAAAGATCGACCCCAGAGGAATGATCTCCGATGTAGATCCTGAAAATAATTTCAGCAAAGAGCTACAGTAAAGCTGGTACAACAACTTTGTTGCCGCCTTTTTGTTTTAGCTATTAATAAAAACCCCGATGGCAGCATCCCTTCTTTTCCTACCGGATATTTCTGGGTTCACGAAGTTTATCCAGTCAACCGAAGCAGCACACAGTCAACATGTGATTGCTGAGCTTCTTGAGGTGCTTATAGAGGCCAATGAAATTGGCCTGCAATTGGCCGAAATTGAGGGTGATGCACTTTTCTTTTATATAGAGGACAGGATTCCCAGTAAGCAAGAATTGTTAAGCCAGATCGAAAGGATGTTTACCGCCTTTTATTCCCACCTAAAGATGTTGGAGAAAAACCGGATCTGTCCATGTAATGCTTGCTCAACTGCTCCGCAACTAGAGCTAAAAATCATTGCTCATAGTGGGGATCTACAGTTCATAACTGTGCAAGGAAACCGAAAACCATTTGGTGAAGAAGTGATCCAGGCACATCGGTTGATGAAAAATTCTGTTGATGTAGACAATTATGCTCTCATTTCCGGAGTGTTGGCCAATGAAATAAAAATGACCACCGGAACGGAAGGCAATCTTTTTTCTTTTCAAGAGAGCATTGATTCTTACGATGGAAAAAATGTTTCCTACTTGTATTCGCCCATAGATCCGAATACCTTATCCTTGAAGACATTCGAGACTCCGAGTAAAGTTGATTTTGACAGGAAACCAGATCTTTTTGTGGAGAAGGAATTTCCAATTGCCGGGGAGGAACTTCTCGAGTGGATCACTAACTACGGAAATCGACATTTATGGATTGATGGGGTAGATAAGTTCGAGTACAATGAAAATGAAGTTACTCGCCTGGGCACCGAGCATGTTTGTGTGATCGGGGGTCGTCAATTGGAATTTAAAACAGTGACCAAAGAAGGGAAGCAAGGGCAATTAGTATATGGTGAATTAACTACGAGTCCACCACCAGTTGATAAAGCCTATAACTTTTTCATAATCACTCCCATCGATGAAAAATCCTCACATCTTCGTATGGAAGTTTTTTTTGAAGCTAAATCTCTGATAAAAAGGTTAGCTCTATTTTTATTTGTAAAAAAACTATTCCGCAAGAACTCAGTAAAGACAATTGAGGGCTTATACACCTTTGTTTCTTCAAGGGTTTAAAGTAGACTTGAAATAAGGCATTTCTGGTTATCTCCACCAAAAAAACATTCTCGTTTTTCTCTGAGAAAATATTCTTTTACGGTATTGGGTATCATAAAAACCCAATACCCTTTTTTAATTCCTTCCATGAAAAATATGGGAACTCCTCTAAATCGCATGAGCGTTGTGTTAGATGGGCATAACATTTTGGTTTTTCTTATTTGCTTGTTATTCAAGAGGATATAGAGTGGATGAGAGTATAGACCATCACAGATGTATGGGAATAAGATCTGTTTTACTTCTAAATTAAATCTATCGTTACAGCTTGCAAATTTCACGGCAAGACCCTCTTCCTAATACAATTAAGGAACTCGCATGAAAAAAATCGAAGCAATAATCAGGGCAAGTAAATTTGAGGAGGTAAAGGAATCACTCGCAAATGACGGAATTAATTTTTTCTCATTTTATGAAGTGAAAGGCTATGGACATGAAAAAGGAGAAGAATTACATTATCGTGGATCTGTGTACGATGTAGGATACATCGGAAGGATAAAACTTGAAATACTCGTATCTGAAGAGTATGTG
>JABDJM010000537.1 GCA_013002475.1 Saprospiraceae bacterium
ATTCGTAGATGAACGGATCCTTCAATTTAAGTTCAAAGTCCTGGAAGGCGAATGTGTTGGCGAAATTCAATTTTCCCTGAGCAGAAAGATCCTGCGGATCACCGTCATATACATCGGCGCAAATGTCGAGACCTTCTGCTGCCAGAGCAATATCATAGGTATCCGTGGCCGAGCACATGGCAAACATAAATCCACCGCCGCCGATATATTCCCGGATCTTTTTTACCACCGCCAATTTAAGCTGCGACACTTTTGCAAAGCCTAACTCAGTAGCCAGCTCTTCCATTTTCCGGACATTCTCCCGGTACCATGGATAGGAATGAAAGGAACGGTAAAACCGACCGTATTGACCAGTAAAGTCCTCATGGTGCAAATGCAGCCAATCATACTCCGCCAATTTGTCCTCCAATACATCCC
Source organism: Saprospiraceae bacterium (assembly GCA_013002475.1). Classification (GTDB taxonomy): domain Bacteria; phylum Bacteroidota; class Bacteroidia; order Chitinophagales; family Saprospiraceae; genus JABDJM01. Next base: position 418 of record JABDJM010000537.1, read on the forward strand.
GATCGTAAATCGTCTCATAGGGGATCTCTGCATAGGTCAATACAAGGGTCACCGCATCATCCCATGGCTGGACCCTCTCCCCCTTGGCATTAAACTCAGGAGTATACACAGCCACCTTCGGAGCAACCTCTAATTTTATGGCATCCATATTTACTGAGGGGTCAGCAATTTCCTCCAGGATGCCGTTGAATTGACCATCCGGTATAATTTCGAAACTTACTCCTCTGGTTAGGCATTCTTTTTCAAAAATCGGGGTATGCTGAAAGGCAAAACTACCGCCACGGTAGTTCAGGAGCCAATAGGATTCGACCTCCTTTTCCAACACCCAATAAGCAATTCCATAGGCCTTCAGATGGTCCCTTTGCTTAGTATCCATTGGAAGGATCATGTAAGCCGCGGATAAATATCCGATTGCGCAGGAAAGGAAAATGAGGGTAGTAAATATCTTTTTTGCCATGGAATATTGAATTGAACCACTTTTCTAACGAATTTTTTTGAAAAATGGTTTGTAAACTCTTGCCTAAAGATGGCCCTTTCACCCCGTTGAAATGCAACTTTTTGATGGATTTTAGCGTGTTAATACTTTACTTAGCCTCGGCTTTCAATCCCTCCATGGAAAACATCACCTTTCAGTATCCCACATCGTTATTCCTGCTTTGCCTTGCATTGGCTCTGGTCTACGCGCTGATTGTCTATTTCCGTGATAAAAAACAAGGCGATTGGAAGGGCTGGACGAAATGGGCTTTGGGCAGTTTAAGATTCTTAGGAGTAACCCTCCTGGCCAGCCTCCTGCTTTCTCCCCTTTTGAAAAGATTCACTTCTGAGACCAAGCAACCTATCGTGGTTATTGCACAGGATGGATCGCAATCCGTTTCTGTAGCTCTCAAGGATCAAAAGGAGACCTACACCGAAATGGTACAGGCGCTTGAAACTGAGTTTGCCGAAGATTTTGAGGTAAAGACCTATACGTTTGGCAGTAGTCTTCGACCTGGCGTGGACACCTCCTTCCAGGATAAGGTGACAAATATCTCTGGATTATTGAAAGAGGTCTATGACCGATTTAGCAATCAAAATTTGGGTGCCGTGATCCTGGCGAGTGACGGGATCTTTAATGAGGGGGCGAACCCGATCTACTCTGGCACAAAACTCGAGGCGCCAATCTACACTATAGCTCTTGGGGATACGACCCCACAAAAAGATTTGATCCTCAAAAGAGTGCTTCATAATAACATCGCCTATCTCGGTGATGAATTTAGTGTTTTGGTTGATCTGCAGGCCAGGAATTTTTCGGGATCCAGGGTGAACATTGAATTGGGGAAAATGGTGGATGGAAAATTCAGCCAGCTTGAAAGAAATGAGATCCGGATCAATAAGGATGATTTTTTTAATACCCAGGAGTTCATACTTCCAGCGAACGTTGCCGGTGTGCAGCGCTACCGTGCGCGAGTAACGGGTCTGAGCGGCGAAGCTTCCTTTGCAAACAACTCAAAAGACTTCTTTGTCGATGTACTCGATACACGGCAGCAAATCCTGATACTAGCAGGAGCCCCACATCCGGATATTTCTGCTATCAAAAGTGAACTGGAGAAGAACAAAAACTATGAAATAGAATTTGAGTTGGCCTCTAATTTCACTAGCAATTTTAAGGATTACAGTTTTGTGATCATGCACGGAATTAATCCGGATGTGTATGCGGGTTTATTTTCCTCTCTTAATGCTTCTGGCATCCCAAATCTGGAGATTTGGGGAGCAGAAGGAAAACCTTCTCCGAATAGTTTGATCCCCTTCAATAAGAAGGGTGGTGATGCCAACGAAATAACCGTCTTCCTGTCCGATAACTTTACCTATTATTCGATCAGTGATGAACTAAAAAATCTGTTTTCTAAGTTCCCACCATTACAGAGTCCATTTGGAGAATACAAGCCTGCAGTAAGTGGGCAAACTTTGTTGAATCAGAAAATCGGGGCAGTTGAAACAGACTATCCCATGTTGGTACTTGGCGAACAAAATGGAACTAAGAAAGGGGTATTAGCGGGAGAGGGTTTGTGGAGATGGCGCCTTTTTGATTATATCCAGAATCAAAACCACGATCTGTTCAGGGAATTCACGACTAAGCTTGTTCAATATTTAAGTACCAAAGAGGACAAAAGAAAATTCAGGATCAGCTTGCCCAAGAATATTTTCAAGGAAAATGAGACAGTAATTATTGATGCTGAGTTGTACAATAATGCTTACGAGCTTGTCAATATACCAGAGGCTTCCATCCTCCTTCGGGATGGTACTGGTAAAGAGTATAATTTCACATTTAGCAAAACAAACAAAGCTTATCGATTGAATGCTGGGGTTTTGCCAGTTGGTAATTATCGGTTTACGGCCCGAACGAATTACTCCGGGGAATCACTTTCCTTTAACGGACAATTCAGTGTACAACCCATCCAGCTCAAGCTTTTCAATACTACTGCCGACCATAAGATCTTGAGCATGTTAAGCAATGATCATGG
>JABDJM010000548.1 GCA_013002475.1 Saprospiraceae bacterium
ATGCCTGGCATATCCAGCATAGCCGAATTGTCCATCAAGCAGATGGAAACTATGATTAAGGTCTATCTGTTGGTGCGCCAGGGGATTCAAAAGAGCGCGATTTGAGATGCTCAGCATCTGATCGCCATCCCGGACGCTAGGCATGCTGCCTCCGAGCGCGGAAAGCCGGGGTGAGGCCGGAAGAGTCAAAAACTCATAAACCGCGGTTCCACCAACCACCTGAGCCTCCAGCTGGGAGACCATACTTACCAAAAAGATGCTTGCTACTAGAAGTTGCTTCACGCGTAGATTTAAGTTCCTGAATCTTTTTTCCAAATAGTCTTGCACAAGCCCATTTGGCAATCCATTTTTCTTTCCAGTTCTCCCTTCTCATCATAAAGTTTCAACTCTCCATGCTCATTGTCCCCTCCTTTATAAGTCCCTTCGGCTTTTAGCATTCCGTTCTCATGCCATTCTTTGAAGGGGCCATTTTCTTCGTTGTTTTCATATAATACCTCTTCCCGCTGTTTGCCATTTGCGTAAAAACTTTTCCATATCCCCGAGGCTATGTTATCAATATATTGGCCTTCTGTTTTTAGATTTCCATCTTCAAAGTAAGATTTGGAAACCCCATCAAAGGATCCATTTTTATAAGTCTCTAAAACCTCGATACTACCGTTTGGGTAGAATACCTTTTTTTCTCCCTCAAGTTTTCCTTTCAGATAGGTTCCGGTTTCATATAATTTACCCTCACTATCGAATCGCTCAAAGGCTCCTTCTTTAACCTGGTTTTTCTTGCTGACAAAAAACACAGATTTATATCCAAAATCATCCACTTCTTCCACTTTTTGAAGGGGTGAGCAAGAAGAAGCTATACAAAGGATTATTAAGAATGAAAAGACCGAAAAGGGACGGTGGTTCATGAACTCCATAACGTGAAATTAGGCATTTGATTTTATTGGGAGTAAAAGAAAAAACCCTGTTGCCAAACAGGCAACAGGGTTTTTTGAATTGAGGACTCGGTTTTTCTAAACCGTTTTTCCATTACTTACGTGCAAGTGCCTGTTTACGGTGGTTCGGCCTATGCTTTCATAGTATAATCCTCTTTGACGCATATCTTCCAAACTATAAAGATTTCTTCCATCAAATAGAGCCTTGGTTTTAACGGCTGATTTTATTCTGTCAAAGTCAGGGGCCCGGAAAACACTCCATTCGGTAATTATCGCCAAAGCGTCGGCACCCTCAAGTGCATCGTATTGGTTACTCACCAATTCAATTCTATCGCCAAACTCGCGTCGGATATTATCCATGGCTTCTGGATCAAAGGCTTTTATCTTAGCACCGGCCTGAAGAAGTTCTTCCATAATATATAGAGCCGGAGCTTCCCGTATATCGTCAGTGTTCGGTTTAAAGGCAAGACCCCAGATGGCAATCGTTTTTCCCGTTAGGTCATAATCAAAGTATGATTTGATCTTTTCTGCCAAAATGAATTTCTGGATAGTATTAACCTCCATGACCGAATTAAGGATCTTAAAGTCATAGTCGAATTGACCGGCAGTTTTTGCCAGAGCCTGCACATCCTTTGGAAAACAACTTCCACCGTAACCCACTCCTGGAAAGAGAAATCGTTTTCCGATCCGATTGTCAGAGCCCATTCCTTTTCTAACCATATCTACATCTGCCCCAACTCGCTCGCATAAGTTGGCAATCTCATTCATAAAAGAGATTCGTGTAGCCAGATATGAATTTGCTGCGTACTTGGTCATCTCCGCGGAGCGCTCATCCATGAAAATAATGGGATTCCCTTGTCTTACGAAAGGCTCATATAGCTTACGCATTTGTTTTCTCGCCTTTTCAGAATTAGTCCCAACGACTACTCTGTCAGGTTTGAGAAAATCGTCAACGGCTACTCCTTCTCTAAGGAACTCCGGATTTGATACGACATCAAAAAGATCTTCACTTAGGTTTTTTGCAAGGACAGCATGCACCCTTTCAGCAGTACCAACCGGCACAGTACTTTTATCTACGATCACTTTGTAATCTGTGATCAGGTTGGATAGTTGTTTAGCAACTCCAAGTACATAAGAAAGATCAGCAGAACCATCTTCTCCAGGAGGTGTCGGAAGCGCCAGAAAGATTATCTCGGCATCCTTTATTGCTCCCTCAAGATCAGTTGTGAAACTTAGCCTTCCTTGATTGGTATTCCTTTCGAACAGCAGATCCAGCCCAGGCTCAAAGATCGGGATCTTGCCCGCCTTCATAGCCTCAACTTTTCTTTCATCAATATCAACACAAACAACCTTGTTGCCCGTTTCGGCAAAACAAGTTCCCGTAACTAAACCAACATAACCTGTTCCAACTACTGTGATGTTCATTCTAAAATAATTTTGTTGTGAAGTTCTTTTTAGACGTATTAATTCACCAAATGTGACTCAATTTGATCCGATTCGCCCTCTTTTTTTGTCCCCACAATGTTTTCAAACCAGGTGTAGATAAAGATTTGAGCGAATGGACTGAAAATCAGTATTAAAGCCATTACAGCTAAAAACCCTATGACGGCAAAAATCACACCCAACTTGACAGCTAAAAAGACGAATAGCCCTGTAACGAACAAAAAAGCAAATATCAGAAGGAGGATGGCTCCAAAAAAAGCCCAAAATCGTTTGTTGATTATTTGAAAACTAAACTTGAGCCCTTCCATGAAATCACACTGATGGAAGACTACAAAATATGGGGCAAACATGAAGATCAGACCGATGTATAAAAGAAAGGGCATCATTCCCAGAATGAACCAAACCATAGTCAATGGTGGTTCTTCCAAATCCTCAACTTTGGTGGGATCCAGCATGACTTCCGAAAAGAATTCGAAAAGACCACTAGTCCAGATCCATATCCCAAATGGGATAAAAATGACCATGTAGACTCCAAATATGATAGCTGCTTGTGGAATGAGTTGCCGGGCATGTTGAAATCCCTGGAAAAAGCCTTCGAAGGGTACATTAGCTTCACCTTTATTTATTCTATCTGCCACCAGGGCGTACCCCACGTTTAGTAGAGGGCTGAGCACAATTGATGAGACAAGAATTCCAATGAATGGGATCATTTGGCCCATGCTGGCTACCAGAAAGGCAATAATGGTAAAACCGATGAAGGCGAAACCATTGATCTTGAAGATCTTCCAGGCCTGATCCAGGTTCTGAGAAATACCAACATCAAAGCCCTCGTTCTTTAGGCGATCGACGGTGTCTTGGATGGGGTGCATAAGAGGGTTCTAGCTTGTTTTTACCAAAGTCCTTTAAAAGAAGGTTGCTCGGTTATCCGTAACTCCAGCAGCCTTACGTACAGATTCCATCAACCTCACACCAACCTGACTTTGTGTCTGGATAGCCATTTGACTTCGCAATGCTGGGATAGAAGGTCCACTTGGAGCAGGATTCTTTGCAGTCGTGCTGACTACATAAACTCCGCTATTTCCAATGATTGGAGCTGATACCTGACCAATCTCCGTATTAAAAGCAGTCGCAATAACTTCTGGTTCATTTCCAAGGCCGGGCAAAAGACCCGCTGAAAATGCAGCCGCAGAGACTGAGTCAACCTGAGCATTATTTGCAGCAGCAATGCTAGCCATGTCAGATCCTTGAATTCTTCCCATCAAAATTTCTGCTTTAGCCCTGTTGGCTACCTGGACGCGGATATCATCCCGCACAGCTTCCACCGGAGGCATCCCTATCGGAATAATGCTATGGCATCCTGCTACCACATATTTATTGGTGTAGTTGAAAACAGGGTCATTATAAGAGAAAACGGGTGAGGAAATCTGGCCCGGGTCCGCATTGAAAAGAAAAGTAATCAGGTCCCTGGAAGGTTGTCCTCCTCCTAGTAATCCCACAGTGTAATCATTTCGCATGACCGGTGGGGAAACGACAACTTCCAAGTCTTCTTCGGCAGCGGCAGCTTCAAGCGCCTCCATGGTGGTATTTTTTCCACTGAACTCTAGCACTTTTGCATACAAGGCCCGCTGAGTTTCCTGACTTGGAATAATTGCTTCAACTAGATAGGCTAACTGTACACCAGGCTTCCGGTCGGTGTATTTATAATCATTGACTTTTACTATGTGTGTCCCGAATTGGGTGTCGACTTTTCTCAACTGGCCTTTAGCGGCCTGGTAGAAAACCAGATCGTTAAACGGTTTCACAAATGCACCCTGTCCAACAAAGCCAAGATCTCCGCCATTACTGGCATTTGAAAAGTCCTGGCTGAATCGCTTGGCGATGGTGTCAAAGGGAGTAGTCCCGGCGGTAATTACCTGGATCAATGAATCTGCTGTGTTTTGTGTTCGGGCATAACCTGCAGCATCGTTATACTTCAGCAAAATATGCTGTGAGCTGACGCTGTCAGGAATAACTTTTCGATCCAGGATTTTGACAACCTTGTATTCTGGACCATCAAGGTAGGGACCATACACAGACCCTACAGGAGAATCGAAAGCAACATCTTTTATATTTTCTCCTAACTCATCCTGCTTGATGAACACATCATTCCACTGACCGAGTTTGGTGGTTACAAAAAGAGAATCCTCTTCTGTATTTTCAAAATCTTCTACCAGGTCACCAAGGCGGGTGCGAATGGCAGATGAATCCTCAGCTGTTGCCTGTGCATTAAAAACAACATAGGCAGCTTTTCTGGTTTCCTCATCCTGGTAATATTGCCCCTTGTTGTCATTTAGGAAGGCACTAAAATCTGCATCCGTTGGATTAACCTCAGAATCATCTACCTCATCGTAGGGTATTCTGACGTAGTTGAAATTCACCTTTTCATTTTGCTCGGTATGAAAATCTTCTACCATCCATGTGGGAATGTATAGCGACTTGGAAACAAGAGTATTGATCTTAGATTCCAGTTTATCTTTTACGATCTGCTTCTGGATAGCGGCCCAGTATTCTCTGAATTGTGGATTCAATTGATTGGTTTCTACCGCTTGCTGGATTTGTTGAAGCTGTTGTCTGTCCAATTGGCCTGTTGCCGGATTTCTGAAAGCTCCCTGAACAACAGGAGAGGGGTTTGCTCCGAACTGTAGCTCATTGAATTCTTCCTGGGTCACAGCAAGTCCAAGGTTGGCTGCCTCGTCCTTTACCAAAGCATCTTCCACGTAGTAATTCCAAAGAGCTTGTCTTCGGCTAAACACGTCAGAAGAAGAACCTCCATAAAGAGCATTCTCGGTTCTGGCAAAGTCGTTATAATCTATTGAGCGACCAGCTACAGTACCCATGCTAGTGGACCTGGATCCAAAGATGCTTTGCTGACCAGAAGTCATGTCCATCAAGATGAACCCTCCCAATCCTAAACCTATCAGCACCACAAGGAGCCAGCTATTGTTTCTAATTTTTCCAATTAATGCCATTCGAAAATTTGATTAAATCCCTCTTAATTAGGATGTTAAGTTGAAAATCTGAATTTGGTTTTACTATTGTTTTTTTGGAATTGTTGCTCAAAGCAAGCACTTTCCGAAAAAGTCCTGCAAAGGTATGCTCTTTGGACTTATAAATCAAAAAATGCCTAGGACGAAGGACTATGATTTTCAAGGAAATACGAGGCCGCGGCATCTAGCTCTTCATAAAAGGCCAGGCCGTACTTTCTGATAAGGGCTTCTTTGGCAAATTGATAGACCGCAATCCCCTGTTTCTGGCCTTTTTCGCAGGCCGCCTGGCAAATTTCCCACTGATCGTAATTTAGAGCCTCGAAGCCTTGTTCC
>JABDJM010000568.1 GCA_013002475.1 Saprospiraceae bacterium
AGATTTACGGTCCCAACGATATTGGTATTGATAAAACTCATCGGATCCTCTATTGATCGGTCCACGTGAGATTCTGCTGCCAGGTGAATAACACCATCGATCTGAAACTCAGAGAAAAGGTCCGTCAGAAATTTTTCATCCGTGATACAGCCCCTGACGAAGGTGTAGTTATCCTTGTCCTCGACATCTTTCAGATTTTCAAGATTACCCGCATAGGTTAACTTATCCAGATTGACTATCCGATAGTTGGGATACCTGTTTACCATTAATCGCACAAGATGCGACCCGATAAATCCAGCTCCTCCGGTGATCAGAATTGTTTTTTCCATACTAATCTACAGTAACGACTTTTTTGAAATACTCATAAGTAAGCCTAAGACCTTCGGCGCGGTCGAATTTAGGCTCCCAGCCAAGGATCTCCTTGGCCTTGGTGATATCAGGTTTTCTTTGCTTGGGATCATCCGTTGGCAAATCCTTATAGGTAAGGGTCGCTTTAGGGTTCCCAACTAATTTCAAAACCTCTTCACCAAATTCCTTGATCGTAATCTCATCCGGATTTCCAATATTGACGGGCATATGATAATCACTCATCAATAAGCGGTAGATCCCTTCCACCAGGTCATCTACATAACAGAAAGATCGGGTCTGAGATCCGTCGCCAAATACGGTCAGCCCCTCCCCGCGGATCGCCTGCGAAAAGAAGGCAGGTAACACCCGGCCATCATTAACACGCATCCTTGATCCATAGGTATTGAAGATCCGTACGATCCGGGTTTCCAAACCATGGTAAGTGTGGTAAGCCATGGTAAGTGCTTCCTGGAAACGCTTCGCTTCATCGTAGACCCCTCTTGGGCCTATTGGATTGACATTTCCCCAGTACTCCTCCGTTTGAGGATGTACCAGTGGATCTCCATACACTTCAGATGTAGAAGCAACCAGGATCCTCGAGTTCTTTGCTTTTGCCAGACCGAGCAAATTATGAGTTCCCAGAGAACCCACTTTCATGGTCTGAATTGGCATTTGTAAATAATCAATTGGGCTGGCAGGAGACGCAAAATGAAGGATGTACTTCAGATCGCCAGGCACATGAACGAAATTGCTCACATCATGGTGATAAAACTCAAAATCCTCAAGTGGAAATAGATGGGAGATATTATCAAGAGATCCTGTTAAAAGATTATCCATGCCTATGACATGGTAGCCCTCTTTCAAAAATCGATCAGATAAATGAGAGCCCAGAAATCCAGCGGCTCCGGTGATCAACACCTTTTGTTTCATAAAAGCAATATTTGTATGACTGTACTTGGAGAAAACTCAAAAGAAGAGATGCTTGGGTCCAATACGGTCTGTTTTTAGGTAATTTTCGCGGCAAAGTTAACCGGATAAAATACTTTTGGCAACGCAAAAGGGCGAGAAAAATCGTTTTGTTATAGATATTTCCTCAATTGCAAAGTAATTCGCGAGCTCAATTCGCTAGAATAATGAATATATATATAAAAATCACTCTCTGTTTGCTCCTGGGATCACTGATCGGCCAAAGCCAATCATACTCCCAAAGCAAGAAGGATATGAGCAAGGAACCCCTTTTGGGCTTGGCTATTTCCTACGGGTATCAGCTTCCAGGTGGGGATCTGAAGGAAGATTTCGGCGATAGCTTCCAGGCAGGCTTTAATTTGGATTTCGTCTCCAAGCAAAATTTGATCCTGGGCCTTCAAAGCAATTTCTTTTTTGGGAACCAGGTAAAAAAAGATGCCCTGGCTTCTTTGAGAGGACCGGATGGGTTGATTGCCTCGCCTGATGGTTTCCTGGCGGAGATCAACGGAAAGGAAAGGGGACAATATTATGGTGCTCATGTAGGTAAACTTTTCCCTATTTCAAAAAGCCAACGGGCCGGGGTAAGAGTAACTCTCGGTGGTGGATATTTGCTGCATAAGATCAGATTGCAAGAGGATTTCCAGGTCACCATTCCACAGATCCAGGGAGAGTATAAAAAGGGATACGATAACCTCCATGCTGGATTTACTTTGACCGGGTTCCTAGGGTACCAGTATTTAGCGAAAGATGGCCTCATTAATTTCCTCGGAGGCGTTGAATTAAATCAGGCTTTTACCAGCCCCCAAAGGACCTGGAATTTTGGTGAAAATGCACCCAATGAAGGAAATCGAAATGATCAGCTGGTCACCTTCAAACTTGCATGGATCATTCCATTTTATTTTGAGACCAACCCGGACCAAATCTTTTATTGACCATGGCTGTCTTTTACAACCTGGCAATTTGGGTTTACGGAGCTGCCATTCGGTTGGCATCCCTTTGGAATAAAAAAGCAAGGGACTGGGTAAAGGGTCGCAAGAATTGGCAAGGTCAGTTGGAAATGGACGCTCCCCCATGTGGTTTTGATCTTTGGATGCATTGTTCCTCACTTGGTGAATTCGGGCAGGGCCGACCTGTCCTTGAGTCCTTTAGAAATTTATATCCGGACAAAAAGATCCTACTTACTTTTTTTTCTCCCTCAGGATATGCAATACGAAAAAACTATCCTGGTGCAGACCTGGTTACCTACCTCCCTCTTGATACAAAAAAAAATGCTCGTGATTTTTTGCGCCTGGCCAATCCTGTTCTTTCAGTTTTTGTCAAGTATGACTTTTGGCCAAACATGATGAAGGAGATTCTCGCAGAGAAAAGAAGGGCTTATTTAATTGCAGCAAAATTCCATTCCGGTGACCAATTCCATAGCTGGTATGGTGCCTGGACTCAAAAATTTCTTCAGGCATTTGAGATCATCTTCCTTCAGGACGACCAAAAGGTTTCCTTTTACCCAGACGATCGTCAAATCATCTCTGGTGACACAAGGATGGATCGGGTGATCCGTATTCAGGAAGAACAAAAGACTTCATCGGTTTTACAGTCATGGAAAAAGGGGCCGGTGTTTATCTGGGGGTCAATTTGGCCGGAAGATCTGCTCATCTTGAAAGAGGGAATTCATGGCCCCTTAAAGGACTGGCAACATATTATCGCCCCGCATGATATTTCCCCATCCATGATCTCAAGGATAGTAGAGAATGTGAGAGGTTCATCTGACCTTTTTTCTTCCGGAAAAATTGAGTCAAAAGTGGTTATCCTGGATACGATTGGTGACCTGGCTTCCTGCTATTCGCTGGGAGAACTGGCCTACATAGGAGGAGGGTTTGGAAAGGGGATCCATAATATTCAGGAACCCCTGGCAGCTGGATTGCCAGTCTTTTTTGGGCCAAAACATCAAAAATTTATTGAAGGATCCGAAAGCCTTGAAAGGGAATGTGGATTCTCCGTCAGCTCCGAAAAAGAATTTTTTGATAACCTCAAACCTTTACTGGAGAAAGAGAACCGGGATAAGGCTTCGAATACTGCAAAAGAATATATACGATCCAAGGCAGGAGCTACAGAAATAATCCTTGATCATATTAAAGCACAAATCCATAATCCGTAATTTTGAAGGATGAATGATATCCTGCATTTCCAAAAAGGGATACAAGGGAGGAGGATCCTGGTCATCGGTGATGTTATGCTGGATCATTACCTCTATGGGAATTCTAACCGGATCTCCCCTGAAGCTCCAGTGCCGGTCGTCAATCTTGAAAAAAGTGAATACCGATTAGGAGGGGCTGCTAATGTGGCTTTGAATATTCAAGCGATGGGAGCCATGCCCTACTTGTGCGGAATGATAGGAAAGGATGAATCCGCAAACCGGTTTTTTCAATTGATGGAACAAGAAAATCTAAATACAGACTTTCTGTTTTCTTCAGGCCATAGACCGACCACTAAAAAATCCAGAATCCTTGGCAACGGTCAACATTTGCTTCGAGTCGATGAAGAATCAACTGCTGATCTAAGTACTGAGGAAAGTGGTCAGGCTTTTGATCTGATCAGCCAGGCAGTTTCCACCCAAAAACCTGAGGTGATCCTTTTTCAGGATTATAACAAAGGTTTTCTAACAGAGACTTTGATCCAACAAATAATCGGTTTAGCAAAACAACATGGGATCAAAACGATCGTGGATCCCAAGTTCAAAAACTTCCTCAGCTATAAGGGGGTGGACCTATTCAAACCTAATCTCAAAGAACTCAGAGAGGGTCTTGGAAAAAACATTGAAGTAAGCGAAGCTTCCTTGCGGGGAGCCTGCCAAATGCTTCAGGAAAAGATCCAGGCAAAATCCATTTTGGTGACCTTGAGCGAGCATGGTGTATTTGCATTTGAAAACGATTCCTGGAAGCTGATCCCAACCCTACCCAGGGAGATCCTGGATGTATGCGGAGCCGGGGATGCCGTCATCGCAGTTTGTGCGCTGGCTTTACTGGCTAACCTGGATGCCACATCAATTGGCCAGCTAGCAAACCTTGCAGGTGGCTTAGTATGCGAAAGCCTTGGGGTTGTACCTATCCCTGCCAAGAGCTTTTTTGCGGAATTGGGGTCCCCCAATTTCTATAATACCCCCTTACACTAAAATTTCGAATTATGTCGGTCAAACCCCAATGACCTGGCAAAACATTGATTACTTTCGGGACTCACAAAATTCTTTCAATATGCTTAAGAAATTTACATTTTTCTTTTCCCTAATATTTGCGGTAAGCCTTCAGGGGCAAACGATCTGGGGTGACCAACCAGGTGAAGGGGATTTTGATGGTGGGTTTAACGGTTGGACCGTCGAAACCCCAAATCCAATGACCGATTCCGTATGGGTTTGGTCCCCTAATGGAGATGTTGGCAATGGTGTCTTGGCGGCAGATGGTACCATTCTTAATTCACCAACTGCAACCAACGGATGCGCAGCTTACAATTATGATTTCTTTATAACAGGGGGTGTTGCAATTCCTCCAACTTTTCCACCTATGGTAAGTCACCTGGTAAGTCCAGTCATTGACATTTCCGGAGTGGATAAAAGCATGGCTGTCAATTTCACACAGTTGATCCGCTGGTTTCAATCTGCGGATGGGTTTGTTTATTCAAACCTAAGCGCAAGCGTGGATGGTGGAGCGACATGGTCTGACTATATAGATTGCAATTCCGGACTTTTGAATGGTAGCACACTTACCCGATTTGGCCCCACAAATAACAATAAGACAATCAACATTCCCAAGGAATTTACTGAAGGCGCAGATTCAATTCAGATCAGATTTACTTTTGCCGGAAACTTCTACTACTGGGTAGTGGATGATGTGACTTTGGTAGAAAGACCGGATTATGATTTAAGTGCAAATAACTTTTTTGCCCGGGCTCCTTCTCTTTTCACTCCAAAGACCCAGATGGCTCCAATAGGTTTCCTTATCGATGTAGAAAATCAGGGAGACAACCCGGCTCCAAACACAATGGCTCATGT
>JABDJM010000569.1 GCA_013002475.1 Saprospiraceae bacterium
CCTATGCGGTCCTGAAGTTCAGGAGCGGAGTTGACAGGAGTATTATTGACTGCCGTAATTACATCCAAAGGAAGCAATCCTGAAAACTGGGCTGCCCCGCCGTCTGCAAGGTCCTCAATGATAACTCCCTGGGTGATATCAAGGCCCAGCTCCTGGGCTCTTTCTCCATCCAGATCAGAAATATTGATCCCTAAATATCCTCTTTGGTAGGAGCCAAATTCTATAATGTCATTTACCACTTTGGTCATTAGATTAACAGGTATGGCAAAACTATAGCCTTGGAAGGAACCGGTTCTTGTGGCTATGGCCGTATTGATCCCCAGAAGCTTTCCATCGGCTGTAACTAATGCTCCTCCGCTATTTCCGGGATTCACGGCTGCGTCCGTCTGGATGAAAGCTTCGATGGCATCCTGTCCTGTCATTATCCGGATATTCCTCCCCTTTGCAGAAACGATCCCGGCGGTTACCGTAGAGTTCAAATCAAAGGGGTTTCCAACGGCCAGGACCCATTCTCCAACCTGAGCCTTGTCTGCATCAGCTAGTTCCAGTGTTGGCAATCCATCAGCCTCAATTTTTAATACCGCCAGATCGATCCGGCTGTCCTTGCCGATTACCTTGGCAGTATATTGCCGGTTATCAGAAAGGGTCACCAACACTTCATCAGCGAAGTCGACAACGTGGTTGTTGGTCACTATATATCCATCAGAGGAATAGATCACCCCGCTTCCAGCTCCTTTCTTCAACTGAAAGGGCGTATCAAAAGGGCTTCCGAAAAACCAGTCTTCCAGAATATTTCCCGGACTTCCCTGCTTTCTCTTCTGAGCTGCCGTGCTACTTTCGGTTGCCTCAATATGCACGACAGCAGGCATGGCCTGTCTGGCTGCCAGGGTAAAATCTAAAGGAATAGCATTTAAAGGCTTTGAAAAGTTCACGTTTTGCGCGAGAGGAATATCAGGTAATTGAGCAGCAAGATTATCTGACTTTTCAGTAATCAGCGACAATCCGCCGAAAGCCAGCATCCCACCTAGAAATCCGGCAAATACAAAAGGAAGAAATTTTTTCATGGTCTAGATCTTTTGGTCTTTTTGTCCGTATCAGTATATAATAGTGTCCTCGGGGGCATCCAAGGTTGTAAGCTGTCAAATTAACGCTTCAATAACCATGGAGTTGTTAGTTTCCCTTCGCTTTAACAAGCCTTTAACTGACATCCGGGCACATATTTAAATTACCACCCATTATCAAATGTTTCTATATTTGAAAAGCGACTAATTCGCCTTAATGAACAGAGCCCAGGACAAAACTTTGATGCCAATACAAATTCTTGAGCCGGAAACAGACCTGGAGAGGCAGCTGTTGTCTGATCAACGGATGCTGGAAGGTCTCGACTGGGGCAAGCCTCGTTTCGGGCACCCGGAAGGGAAAGTGTTGTTTCACATCCGCGAAGTATTGGACAATATAGACCGAATCCCTACCTATCCTGAGCAAAGACAAAAACTTCGGTTGGCTGCTCTTGTTCATGATACTTTCAAATACCAGGAGGCCATTTTTCCCTCCCCAAGATCCTGGGAGCAAAATCATGCGCATTTAGCTCGGAAATTTTTGTCTGAGTTTGTGGATGATGAGTCCCTTTTGAGATTGGTAGAGCATCATGATGAAGCCTATTACGTCTGGCGCAGTCTCTTTTTAGAACAATATCAGGCCCGGGGAAAAGAGAGATTAAAACAATTCAAGAACCTCTTCCAGGATCAAATGCAGGAATACTATCTCTTTTTCAAATGCGATACACGCACAGGAGATAAAAACCAGGCACCTCTTGTTTGGTTCGAATCATCCATGGAGGGAATAAATCTGATCCCTTTATAACCCTTTTTTTGCTTTACGGAACTATTTGAACCTTGAATAGGTTATGCATCAAACTTACCAGGTCAAAAGGGTATCTTAGATGCTTACAGAAACCAACAAGGCAATATTGAAATTAGAAGATCGTCATCGGATTTTTGAAGAGGAACTATATCCTCATGCGGAAGCTTTGTACAACTTTGCCTACAGTCTGGTAATGAACGGGGCTGATGCATCTGACCTGGTACAGGAGACCTATACCAAAGCTTTCAGGTTTATTGATAAATATATCTCTGGTACCAATGCCAAGGCCTGGTTATTTAAGATCCTGAAAAACTCCTTCATTAATGATTACCGGAAGAAGTCAAAAGCTCCCGGCATTGTTGATATCGATGAAGTGGCGACCTATTCTGATGAAGAAGGAAAAGGATCTACCACTGGTTTTGTAGACCTAAGACAGGAGATTTTTGAAAATATGATGGGGGATGAGATCTCCATTGCCGTAAACAGCCTTCCGGTTGATTATCGGGTTGTTATATTACTCTGTGATGTGGAGGATTTTTCTTACGAGGAAATTTCCAAGATCATAGGGACTCCGATCGGGACGGTGCGTTCAAGGCTCCATAGAGCCAGAAACCTGCTTAAAGAAAAATTGAAAACCTACGCTGAATCCTTAGGCTATAAGGACAAGCGGAAATGATTGTATTAATAATAGGATTTTTATCATTTAACTTTTGATCATGGATAACTCAACGTCTACCTTCCAAGAAATTCTCCGCAAGATCAACCTTTGTCTTGATAATGAATTACCCCAC
>JABDJM010000007.1 GCA_013002475.1 Saprospiraceae bacterium
ACCTTTGTCGATGTGGTAAATATAAACGGATCAAAGCAGCCATCAAAACCGCTGCCCGATAATTCCAAACCCTAAAAAGATTTTACAATGTCTGACATCAACATAAAAAGACGATCCTTTTTAAAGGTATCTGCAGCAGCCGGTGGAGGCCTCATGATCGGTTTCAACTGGTTAGGAGCCTGCAATGCTCCGGTTGAAAAAATTGTAATGAAGGCCTTGCCAAATAACTGGTATGACCTCAATGCATTCTTGAAGATCGGCGAGACCGGCCTGGTGACTATTTTTTCACCTAATCCGGAGATCGGGCAAAATGTAAAAACATCCATGCCTATGATCGTAGCTGAAGAGCTCGATGTTCCCTGGCATGATGTGGTGGTTGAACAAGCTCCATTAAGTGTTGACTTTGACCGTCAGGTAGCCGGAGGAAGTCAATCTATACGAAGCACATGGTCGGCTCTGAGGACTGCAGGTGCCACTGCTCGTCATATGCTTATTAACGCGGCAGCTAAGCAATGGGAAGTAGATCCTTCAACTTGTTCAGCAAAGGAGGGAATTATTTCCGGTCCGGAAGGAAAGAGTATTGGTTATGGGGAGGTGGCCCAGGCAGCGGCTGAACTTGAGGTTCCTGAGGAGGTTGCACTAAAAGACCCTAAGGATTTCACGCTGATAGGAAAGAGCAAGCGAAATGTGGACATGGAGAAGATCCTGAGAGGTGAGCCGGTTTTCGGCCTGGACACTAAGCGCGATGGAATGATCTACGCGGTGGCTTTGCGTCCTCCTGCTTTTGGAATGAAACTCAAAGACTTTGACGATTCCGAAGCAAGAAATGTAAATGGTGTTAGTGATGTCATCCGTTTTGCTGAAAACAAAATTGCCGTTCTTGCTAGTTCAACCTGGGCCGCGATGAAAGGTAAGAAGGCTTTGAAGGCAAATTGGACACAGGATACTCCTCTTGAAAGTACAGGTGAGCACGAATCTAAACTCAACAAATTGCTTAATGTCCGATCTGAAGAAGCACGACGGAACGATGGAGATTTTGACATGGCAAAGGTTCAGGCAAACTACACACACAGCCGCATTTATGATGGTCCGTTTTTGCCACATAATTGTATGGAGCCGATGAACTTCTTTGCCCATGTCTAGGGGGACAAGGCTGAGTTATTAGGGCCGATCCAAACTCCCAGGTGGGCTCAATCCCGGGCTGCCAAGATCCTGGGAATCCCTGAAGAAAATGTATCAGTAGATCTTACTCGAATGGGTGGTGGCTTCGGAAGAAGGCTGTATGGAGATTTTTCAGATGAAGCTGCAGAGATCTCACAGAAGTCTGGAAAACCTATCCAATTGGTTTTCAGCAGAGAGGATGATATGGCAGCTGGGACTTATAGACCAGCATCTAAATATAAACTGACAGCGACCATTAAAGACAGAGAGATCACTGGCTATCATTTGGTAGAAGCCTGCGTCAATGGCAATATGTATAATGCCATCCCTAATTTTTTCCCGGCAGGAGCCATTCCCAATGTCCGGATCGACACGAACAACTTTGAAAGTAATATAACTACCGGAGCCTGGCGAGCTCCCTACACTAATTTCCTAGGCTTTGCCGAAAATGCCTTCTTTGATGAAATAGCAGAATACCTAGAAGTCGATCCCATAGAATTACGGCTGGATCTATATGAAAAGGCGAAAGGAAATCAGGAAGAATTCGGATATGAATACGACCCTGAAAAATGTATTGCTGTTTCCAAATTAGCAAGAGAAAAATCAGGTTGGGGAACAAGAGGGGCGAATGTCTTCCAGGGATTTGCCATGTACTATTCTCATAATACCCATGTTGCTGAGGTGGCTGATGTAGTGATCAGGGACGGACAACCGGTGATTGAAAAAGTAACCTGTGCCGTTCATTGCGGTGTAGTGATCAATCCTTTGGCTGCGAAAAACCAGGTCGAAGGAGGCATCGTTGACGGCATTGGACATGCTTTGTTTGGCAATTTGACATTTAAAGATGGCATGCCTGAGGCCACAAATTTTGATAAGTTCCGTCTGATCAGGATGTCTGAGATCCCTGAAATTGAGGTCCACTTTGTGGAAAGTCTGGAAGATCCTACCGGATTAGGAGAGCCAAGCCTTCCTCCCGCAGGAGGGGCCATTGCCAATGCTTTGTATAAAGCCATTGGAAAACGATATCAGAGATTTCCATTTGCTCTAGAAAATGAAGCTCTCGGATAATTGGAATTAAATCCAGAACTCAAGACCGAAAGACTCCTCCTTCGCATGATTGACATTAATGATGCAAAGGAGGTTTTCTTTTTGCGGTCAGACCCGAAGGTCAATCAATATGTTGACCGCCCCAGAGCAAAAAACCTGGAGGATGCCGAGAGCCACATCCAAAAAATTCTGACTGGAATAGCGAATAAAGAAATGATTCATTGGGGAATCTATCCAGAGGGGAGTGACCGACATATTGGGTCCTTAGGGTATTGGCAATTCAATGAGGAAAAGACCTCCTGCGATATTGGTTATGAGCTTCATCCCGAGTATTGGGGCAAGGGGATCATGCAGGAAGCTTTTCTCGCAACCCTGCCTGTCATTTTTGATGTTTGGAATTTTGAAGGAATAGAAGCCTGGGTGCAAGTAGATAACCAGGGGTCCATTCGATTTCTGGAAAAAAATAATTTCTCTAATACCCGCCGAGTTCCGGCAAAAGAATCAGGAGATTCTGACGACATGTTTGTCTACTGTTTAAGAAAGAAGGATAGAAATGGTTGATATTCCGGTGTCTCGTTTCATTTCCACATATGATGAAATTCATTCATTCATCTCCAACTAGTGTCACAGAACCCGACTCCAGTCACTTTTTTCAGGCCACCTTCAGGGATATATTTGAAGTATAGAATTTGAGAAACGCAGTCCTCCATTTCTATAAAGGGAAATCCCTCAAATCCCATTAACCGTTTAAAGACACCTATTTCCTTTATTTTGTCCTCCTATAAAACCCCCAAAGCGTGGCACCTCAAAACAATGAGAGGTTTTACTTACGACAACCTGAAAAGAATTTCTTAAATCAGAGAAAAATCAATTTTCATAGGTAATTCACTGTAAGGCCACGCTTTCCTCCCTTTTCATTTCCTCTTTCATTTTTGATACTGTTTCCGATTCGGAACAGTTTTTTTTATGCAAAAAAAATCCCCTTCATCCATTGACAAAGGGGAAATATTCCAAGAACTCTTTTTTCAAATCGTTCCAGAACAGCAATGTTCATCCCGTGGGATAGATCTTCAGGATTTTCGCGTTGTAATGAGTGCGCTATTTTCTTGTAAGATTGAGGCACCAACGCAGGTGAAGGGAAAAGCTACCGTGTAAGAACTGTCCTAGGACAGAACTATTTATGCAATAGTCTTCTTTACCACGCCTGGTGGTTTACACGGTGTTTGGAATGGCAATGACCCGATGGGATCACGGCTTCAAAGATTGGGTGATCCGAGTATCGGATCCCAAAACTCTAAAGTTTCACGATCCAACATTCGAAATCTCCGGGAAGAACCCGGTCACTTTCTATACGCCAGACTTAATAAAAAGGTTCCTTGCCAGTGAATATTGGAACTGAATGACAGCAATCCCGTACTAAGATTCTATGATCAGATTCAACCTATTTTTTTTCTCGATGATCTTTGCCACTGCCCTTTTTAGCCAGGCTACTCCACAAAAGGTGGCAAAAAAGGAAACAATCCAATTAGGCGAAGGGCTGGAGTTAAGGCCAGAAATATCAGTTCCAGGAACCAAGCCAATCAATGGAGACTACGTGTCTCTTTCGTATGTCGGAAAACTGATATCAGGGACTGTTTTTGACCAGCGACCTAAGGATGCTCCAATGGTCTTTCAATTGGGTCAGGCCAGTAGCAATGAGGCATTTGAAAAGGCTTTGAAAAAGATGACTCCGGGAACAACCGCACAATTAATGATTCCAAGCAAGCTTGCTTATGGCTCCAGGGGAGCAGGCAAGCTAATCCCACCTAATAGCGACTTATATTTTGATCTGACCCTATTGGACATTATGACCTTTGAGGAATATGACCAGTTTCTTATTGAGCAGGAAGAAAAAGCAAGATTGGAATATGAATTGGAGGAGAAAAGGCAGTTTCAAAAGGACCTTCAGATCATAAAAGAATATGCCAAGGAAAATAAACTCAAGATGAGAAGCCTTCCCTCGGGCTTAGGGCTGATTATAAAGAAAAAGGGTAAAAAGCCTTTTCCCACAGATGGCAAAAAGATATCTGTAAAGTATAAAGGGTATTTGACCGATGGAACCGTCTTCGACGAATCCCCAGCTGGCAAGCCTTTCAGCGCCACGCTGGGCCAAACAAAAATCATTGCAGGATGGGATGAAGCCTTGCGCCTTCTGGGTAAAGGCGGACAGGCTACCCTCCTCATACCTGCCCGGTTGGGCTACGGACCACAACCCATTATTCAGGGAGATCTCCACATCCCTGGCAACTCCGTCCTCCTTTTTGATCTTAAAATCCTTCAAATCGAATAGAATCCGAAAATATTTGGCTTCTGGCCTTTGTATTCCATTGAAATACTTGAATATTTTCTCTAATTTTGCATTCCCAAAAGAAAAACTTAAAAAAGTTAGTAGATATATGTTGATCATTGATGTAAAGGATGGAGAATCAATTGATAAGGCCCTCAAAAGGTATAAGCGTAAGCACCAACGTGTGGGAATTAACAAACAATTGCGTTCACGTAAGCATTTTACGAAGCCATCTGTACTTCGCAGGAATGAGATTCTGAAAGCGAAGTATATCCAAAATAAGTATGGAACAGACTAAACATTGAGTTCATATATCAAATAAAATCGTGTGATAAGGCATTTCCCTATCACACGATTTTTTGTTTTAAGACCTTCTGTTTAACAATTCGGCGTTTTCTGGCGTTCATTAAATGCATAAAAGACGAATCATGAGAATTCTTTTCACCCTACTATTTCTTGCCTCTCTACAACCTTTGTTTGCTCAAAAATCAACCATGGGACTTCAGCAAATAAAAGCTGATGTGGTGTATCTGGCCTCAGACTATCTCGAAGGTCGAGAGACGGGAGAGCCCGGAGAGCAAAAAGCTGCAGAATATATAGCCTGGAGATATCGACAGTTGGGACTTGCTCCAGCTGGTGATCATGGGTCCTGGTTTCAGGAATTTCCCTTCTTCGAAAAAAAGGCTCACGGTGATAACCCCCATGATCTGAAGGAAGGAATTGGAAAAAACGTAATTGGTTTTCTTGATAAGGGTGCTGACCATACAATTGTTATTGGAGCCCATTACGACCACCTCGGCTACAGTGGCCAGGGATCCCTGCATGCAGGAGAACCTGCCATTCACAATGGGGCCGATGATAATGCGAGTGGAATTGCAGCCATGTTTTGGATGGCGAAAGTTTTGGGTGATAAACCCATTAACAACAATGTTTTGTTCATCGCTTTTTCCGGTGAGGAAAAAGGATTGTTTGGTTCCAAAGCATTTGTGGATAAGCCAACCGTGGATCTGGCCAAAGTCAACTACATGATCAATATGGATATGGTTGGAAAACTTAATGAAGAAAAGAGTCTGGTAATTAATGCAGTTGGGACCTCTCCCCTATTCAAAGAAAATCTTGAAGCTATAAAGGTGGATGACATTAATATTGTTACCACAGAATCAGGCATCGGTCCAAGTGATCATACTTCCTTTTACCTAAAAGATATTCCTTGCCTGCATTTTTTCACTGGCAACCATAAACACTACCATAAGCCTACGGATGATGTAGAGATCGTAAATTTTCCTGGAATCCGATCTGTGGCTGACTTCATCCTTGACCTGATCAACAGACTTGATGACGATGGCAAGATCGCCTTCTCAAAAACCAAGGATGAACAGAAGGATAAACAGGTGTCTGCGTTTAAAGTTACCCTTGGCGTCATGCCCGACTACGTTTACCAGGGAAAGGGAATGCGAATTGACGGTGTCCTTTCTGACCGACCAGCCGAGAATGCCGGCTTAAAGGATGGAGACATTGTAATCAAAATGGGAGATCTTGAAGTAAAAGACATCTATGGTTATATGGATGCTTTGTCAAAATTCAAAAAGGGAGACAAAACCAAAGTGGTTGTTTTGAGAGGCAAAGATGAGCTTATCAAAAAGGTTACCTTCTAAAGATTTCGGCCCTAAGGCCTATTACAGCAATTTCGATATTTTAGTGGATGAAAAAAGTAATGCTGGCCTTACTATTGGCCCTGCCTTTCGTTGTATTTTCTCAAAATTCAACCAAAAAGACTATGGGTCCCGAAGTCTGGGACCTTTGGAAAAGAATTGAACAACAACAAATTTCCAATGACGGGAATTGGGTTGCTTTTACTCTCACCAACGAGGAGCAAAATCCGGAAGTTGAGCTTTTCAATTCAATCACCAATAGGACCTTTTTCTTTCCCAGAGCTCAAAAACCAAAATTTTCGGAGGATAATAAATACCTCTTTTTCGAGATCCTTCCTGATCGGGATAGCGTCCTTGAGTTGAGACGGGTCAAAACCAAAGAGGATAAGTTACCCCACCCAAGCCTTGGGATTTTGAACCTGGAAACTCAGGAACTGGAAAGGATACCAAGGCTCATGAATTTTAAGAGCCCAAAATATTGGTCAGGTACAATTGCCATGAAACAGGAGGTGGATCCAAAGTCAAAAAAAGATACTACCCTTGAGCATAAGCCAAAACCAAAACTGTTGATCAAGGATCTGGACTCCGGCCAAACAACAGAGATTGAGTACATCGACAAATTTGATTTTTCAAAGAGAACTCCCGGCCTTTTGTTGTCAGTGCTTGAAAAGGACTCGATTGATATTGCAGGTGTTTATCATTTTGATTGCCGCACTCAAAAGTTAGAAAATCTTAAATCTGCAAATGGAGAGTACGAACATCTGGAACTTTCTCCTGATGGAACTAAATATGCTTTTCTCCTAAATCAGGATACGACTAAATCTCGGATCAAACCTTTTGATCTTTTCTATGGTGAAATATCAAAAGGGGGTCCGGAAATGATCCTTTCTGCTGACACTGAATTCGGCGACCTTCGGATAAATGAGAAGGGGAAACTAAATTTTAATGACGGATCGAGCCGATTATTTTTTGGCCTTGGCGAAGTACCTCTCCTTCAGGACACTTCCTTACTTAAGGAAGAAATTGTAAACGTTGAAGTTTGGACCTCCTTAGATAAAAGGACCTATCCACAACAAAAGATCCAACTTGAAATTGACAAGGGCAAATCATATGACTGGTTATATGATGTAGAGTCAAAGGAGTTTTTGCAGATAGGAGGGGAGACCATTTCAGAGGTGATTTTTGATAGGGACAGAGACCATACATTTTGCCTGGCTTTTGATGACAGTCCTGGATTACAGGCTAGTTCATGGGAAGGCTTTCCAATCCGAAAAAATGTTCATGCAGTAGATCTGCGATCAGGAGAAGCCCACCAGTTTATATCCAATCTTGCTACATCCCCATCCTTGTCACCAGCCGGAATCTATGCCTATTGGTATGACCGAGGACAGGATGCGTGGTATACCTATGATCTTCAAAAAAAGGAAAAGACACGGCTGGCTGGAAAAGAGGTTACCGAGTTCAACAACGAACTTCATGACAGCCCCATAGACGCCTATGCCTATGGCCGAGCAGGATGGACCCAAAACGATGAACGATTGCTGGTATATGATCGCTATGATATCTGGAGCCTGGATCCGACCGGACAGGAGCGTCCAAAAAGACTTACCAAGGGGAGGAAGAACGCTAAGATCCACCGGATGGTGCGACTGGATAGAGAAGATCCATTCTTTTACACAGATAAGAAATGGCTTATCAGGCAGGTGAATGAAAACACAAAATCCGAAAGCTACCATCATCTAACATTTGGAGAAAAGATCAGTGATCCTTTGATCGCCGGGAGTTTTCAATTGACTTCCCGTCCTCTAAAAGCAAGAGATGCAAATGCGATCCTTTTCACCAAACAATCCTTCAAAATGTTCCCGGATCTGCACCTTGCATTGGAGGATGATTTTTCCGGAGCTAAAAGGGTTAGTGAGGCTAACCCTCAGCAGAAGGAATATAGCTGGGGGGATATTGAGCTTGCTTCATGGAAAGATTACGCTGGCAATGAAGTCCGTGGTTTATTGGTTAAGCCTGAAGACTTTGACCCTTCAAAAAAGTATCCACTGCTTGTCAACTTTTACGAAAAAAGTAGTTCTGGTCTTCACCGTCACAGAGCACCCTATCCTCACAGGTCGTCAATTAATTACACATACTATGCAAACCAGGGTTATGTGGTCTTTAATCCGGATGTGGCCTACACCACTGGAGCTCCGGGAGAATCAGCCTATCGGGCGGTAATGTCTGGTGTGGATCATATGATAAAGGAGGGTTACATAGATGAGGACAAAATGGCTTTGCAAGGACACAGTTGGGGCGGGTATCAGGTAGCCTATTTGCTAACGCGCACAGACCGGTTTGTCTGTGCCGAATCCGGTGCCCCGGTGGTTAACATGACCTCCGCCTATGGAGGCATCCGTTGGTGGACAGGTTTAAGCCGGATGTTCCAATATGAAAAAACACAGAGCAGGTTAGGAAAAACTCTTTGGGAAGATCCCAAGGCTTACCTAAACAATTCCCCTTTATTCGATCTGGATAAAATGAAAACCCCTGTTCTGATTATGCACAATGATGCAGACGGTCATGTTCCCTGGTACCAGGGAATCGAATACTTCATGGCTTTGCGTCGCTTAGGCAAGAAGGCCTGGTTCTTAAACTATCCAGGTGAACCTCACTGGCCGGTGAAGCGTCAAAATCGAGAGGACTTTCAAACAAGAATGAATCAATTCTTTGATCATTATCTGATGGATAAGGCAAAACCTATGTGGATGGTCGAGGGTGTCCCTCCTCTAGAGATGGGAATCGAACAAGGCTTAGAATTGAGCGAGCAAAACTAGATCCTTTCATCCTAGTGAGTAAAGCTATTGTCTGATCTTCTAAAAATTATTAGGGATTCCCTTGCCGGTAAAACGCAGGATTACACGAAGCTCCCGCTGCGTAAGGCGATCCTTTTGTTGGCCATCCCCATGGTCCTCGAGATGATGATGGAGTCACTGTTCGCTGTGGTGGATGCTTATTTCGTTGGTAAGGTAAGTACCGAAGCTGTTGCAGCAGTAGGTCTTACAGAGGCTGTAACTACCCTGGTGTATTCTGTGGGTATCGGCTTGGCGGCCGCAGCTACAGCCATGGTGGCCCGTCGGATCGGCGAAAAGGATCCGGAAGCCGCTTCCAAAGCAGCCGCACAATCCATACTCATTGCTGTGTTTATAGGTGCTGTGATTGGAGTTCTTGGTTTCACCTATGGCGAAGGCATATTGAGGTTAATGGGCGGAAGTGAAGAGGTGATCCAGGCGGGTTCGGGTTATACCCGGATCATTCTAGGTACCAACCTGGTGATCATCCTGCTTTTTTTGTTGAATGGAGTATTCCGCGGAGCTGGTGATGCAAGCCTGGCCATGCGATCACTTTGGTTGGCGAATGGCCTGAACATAGTTCTGGACCCCATATTCATTTTTGGTCTGGGCCCAATCCCGGCCATGGGAGCAGAAGGAGCCGCCATTGCCACTTCTATAGGTAGGGGCATAGGCGTATTATATCAACTATGGATGCTCTTTGGAAAGCAGTCTATTATCAAACTAAAAAAGGCTTACTT
>JABDJM010000013.1 GCA_013002475.1 Saprospiraceae bacterium
GCCCCAGCCATTTGCCCCCATACTACTGGAGTATAATTCACTAGTGGCTAGTTTGTTTCCGTTCAGGGTCGCTCTTGTGAAAAACATCTTTTCTCCATCGGGACTGATCGTGAGGTTCCCAAGGTGATAACCATCCCTAGCCAGATTTCCGCCGGCAACCGGCTCAGCCTCTGTAAATCCTTCCTCACCCTTAGAAGCCATGTAAATATTGCTGTACACATCCTCCTCTTTTCCATCGATCACAAGCAGTTTATCTCTTTTGTAACCTGCAAAATATAGCTGATTATCATTCACAAGGACAGGCGAAGCCTCTGAGTATTTTGAATTAACTTTTTTACCAGCGTTAGCAACCGTGATACCTGGCTCCTCATCCATTTCAAGTGCCATCTTCGCACCGGCTAATTGGTTCTTGGCCAAATTGATCCGGGCAATGTCTTCACTTTCGCTAATGTACAATTGGAAGTGTTCGATGGCATCCTGGTACTTCCCTTGCATTTTCAGGGCTTTTGCATAATCAAATCTGGCCTCTGGCATGAAAGTGTTCCTAACCTTTCTGGTGCTTCTTCTATTGACCAACCTTGCCCACCATCTTTCTGCTTTCACATAGTTTCTAAGCTGCGTGTGCAGACTGGCTATTTTAAAAGCGACATTGAGATCTCGCACCTCTTTATAGCTCAGCTCGTAATATTCTGCGGCGTTATAATAGTCTGATAAAGATTCTGCCAATTCTGCAGAGGCCATCAGCTGATCATAATTAGATCCGCTCACAGGCTGCGCACTCAGGCTAAGCTGGGTAAAAAATGCAAGCAATAATGTTATCGTGAAGTATTTCATGCTGCCGGAATATTTTTTCAGGGGATTATTCATTAATAGCGTGGACAAAGAATGACAGGTTTGATCTTCGGTTCTTTAAAGATCTTGCCTATGTAGGTAACACCCAGTTCAATACCACCAAAACTCTGATCTACTGCGGTTACATCAGATAAGCTAATATCATAACCAAGACCTACAGTAATGTCTTTTATGTCCAGGCCTAATAACACTTGAGCGGCATCTCCAATTCGGTAACCAAGACCAAATCTAAGTTTTGTTCCTTCTTCCTCATTGAGTAAGTATCCTAACCATCCCTGCAATTGCATCTCAAGGGCAGGCCCCATCGTTTGCACACGGAAGGCAGGATGTAGGTCCCATTTCTTGTTAAGGGCAAAATCAAAGGCACCGTTCAAACCAATTCCCAAAGGGCGGGTCGTAAGACCTGAATCTCTTTTTGTCTGGGTATTATTTTGGGGTAAAAGAGCTTGTTCTGCAAAAGACAATTGATTCACAGTAAGACCAATATTCAAAGCCGTTTGTTTATTCACCTGAGCGCGATAACCCAACCCAAAGTTGAGATCGAAAAATCCCTTCTTGTCAATTTCACCCATGTTGTTGGTCATAAAACCATTCATGGTTCCATCCTCAAACCTGGCTTCATTAAAGTCTTTTAGTGCTCTGGATCCACCTCCACCCTGAAGGCCGATACTGAATATCCTCGTTTGCTGTTTATCAAGACTAAAATGATAGGCTACTGAAAGCATGCTATAGGTTAACCCAAGTCCCAATGATCCGGACCTGTCGCCATAGAACATACCTCCTACTCCAATCCAATCTTGTTTTCTAAAACCGAGAGCCAATGGACCATCTATTGAGGCACCCACAGATTTATAGGTGTTGGTCGATCCACCTATCGAATTCTTAATATTGAAAGATCCATCCCGGAACAAACCGCTGAGCCGATAAGTACCGTAAAAGTTTCCTGTGCTGGCCGGATTAATGGAGGTTGGGGAGAACTCAAATAAGGTCCAGTGCATATCCTGAGCCATCAGGCTTGTGGAACACAAGGACAGACCCAGAACGAGAGGGAGTAAAAAATGCTTCATAGAATCAAGTGTTTTCAGGCTATCCATTGATTGAAGAGGCTGAAAGATAGATATTTTCCTTTTTTTCAAATATGAGATTGCCTGTATATATAGTATTCTGGTAGCTAATACGCATAAAATGCCAAAAAGGTCTACATTTTCGGCTTAACCTTAACATTTTCAAGGGCCTTTGCCACCAGATCTTCATCCGCAATATTGGGCATTGTGATTTTGAGCCTGGGGTTCTCCTCCATTGCCCTTTCTGCAGTCTCCATAGCTTCTGAATTCCTTGCCCAGCTTCTCCTGGCAATCCCGTTATTGACATCCCAATGGAGCATTTGCTTCAACCTTCTTTCAGCACCCGGACTACCGTCCAGGACCATTCCAAAGCCTCCATTGATCACCTCTCCCCAGCCAACGCCTCCACCATTATGCAAGGAAACCCAGGTTGCTCCCCGAAAACTATCCCCAATTACATTATGAACAGCCATGTCCGCAGTATATCGGGATCCATCATAGATATTGGCCGTTTCCCGATAAGGACTGTCAGTACCTGATACATCATGGTGATCCCGGCCTAATACAACCTCCCCTTTTAACAGCCCTTTAGCAATTGCATCGTTAAATGCCTTAGCGATCTTAATTCTTCCTTCAGCATCTGCATACAGAATCCTGGATCGACTTCCTACGAGCGGTATCTTCTCTTTTGCCTCACTAATCCAGCGGATGTTATCCTTGATCTGGGAATGAATACTCTCCGGAGCAGATTCTAGCATCTCTTCTAAAACGTCTTCGGCAATCTTGTCAGAAGTCCATAGGTCATCGAGGTCCCCGGAACAACATACCCAACGGAAAGGACCAAACCCATAATCAAAACACATGGGACCCATGATGTCCTCTACATAAGAAGGATACTTGTAAAGACCGGTTTCCTCATCCTTCCAGATGTCAGCATTCGCATCTCCAGCTTCTTTCAAAAAAGCATTTCCATAATCCCAGAAATACATCCCCCGATCACTTAATCTATTGATTGCAACTACATGTTTGCAGAGGCTTTCTTCCACCACGGCCATGAACTCTTCTTTGTTGTCATTCAGGAGCTGAGCGGCATCGGCAAAACTGTAGCCTTGGGGGCAATAGCCTAGGTCATCAATATTATGCAGGGAAGTTTGGTCAGAGCCTAACTCCACATGGATGTCGTTATTGACAAAGGCTTCCCATAGATCAACTACATTTCCTGAAAAGACCAGAGCAACGGCCTCTTGTTCTTTTTTGGCCTTCCTTATCCTTTCCAATAAAGCAGGTAAGTCTTCAAAAACATTTTCGGTTTTGATATAGCCATCTGTGAGTCTCTGTGTGACTGCGTCAGGATCCACCTCTGCAATAACACCTACGGCACCCGTGATCACAGCTGCCAGAGCCTGAGCTCCTGAAATACCCCCTAGGCCTGAGGTGACATATAGTTTACGTTTCATGTCCTGATTCGCGATTCCCATTTTTCTACCCGCATTAAGCAAAGTGATCGTATTTC
>JABDJM010000445.1 GCA_013002475.1 Saprospiraceae bacterium
TTGTTTTTGGAATTGCGGTTGATGATACCATCCACTTCCTTAGCAAATACAAACTGACTAGAGATAAGGGTTTGAGCATTGAGGAATCGCTAAAAATTACATTCACTGAGACAGGCAAGGGAATTTGCTTGACAACTGTAATTTTGTTCTTTGGTTTCTTGATAATGCTTTTTTCCATCCATCCCCCAAGTGTAACGATTGGATTATTGATCAGCATTACTTTGATCTCTGCAGTCCTGGCGGACCTACTGATAATCCCAGTACTTATTCGGTGGTTATTGAAAGAAAAAAGCGACTAGACAAAATCCTCGTCCCGATATTTTTTTTCCGGCTCTTTTTCAATATCAGGAAGCTCTAAGCTTTCAGTTTCCTCTTTTTCTTCTTCCTTTAATCGGTACCCTTGCTTTTCCAACTCCTTTTCTAGTTGTCGTTCTTCCCATTCTTTAGAATTTACATTGCCAACAAAAGGAAGTCCAAAGACACCGAAGTAGTGCCATGCAAGACCGATTCCCCACATTAAAGCAACTGGTATCCAGTTGGATACCGCCCCATTAAAAGCCATTAGGAGCATCATCATAACGTTAGTGATGACGTAGGAGGTCAGGTGGCCGTAAAATCCTTTCTTAGCCTTTACCCTTTTCTTTGCTGCTTTATAGGGATCATTTGCCATTGTCAAATACTTTTATCGCTGTTTTTACAATTCTAGTGTCTGCACACGTCCATGCCAATAGGAGACCCGTCAGGCATTCTTTCCGGTGGAGATATTTGAAATTCTTCCGGGTCATCTAAAAACTGTTCCACTTGATAAGCTAGGAACTTATCAAACGCGGATCCGCTTTCCAATTGATCCTTCAATGAGTTAAGAGTGGATAAAACCTGTGCTGACACCTGAGGGAAAGCCTGCTTGTTGGTTTCCAGGTAAAATAAATGGTTTACTAATCTATCCTGGACCATTTCTGCCAGGTTGCCGGATCTGTCGACAGAAAATATAGAAGATGTAAGCTTCTTCAAATAGCCTTCTAAACCTAAACCTTCTTCCCCTTGTGAAAGGATCCTGTTCATTCTGTGAGGATGGAGCATAAAGGTAAATGCATGGTCAACAATTCCCTGGGCAGCGGATTGCGGATCTAAGGCAGGGCCTGTTTTGCTGTTGAAAGATTCTCTCGTGCGGGAGTAGCCTAGGGGCTTTGGAGGGATCAGATCCAGAACTCGGTCAGGGATCATCAGATGATCCGGGTGTACTACATCGAGCAGTCCTGAGACAGCCTGTTGCTGCCATTGAAGTGAAACAGGGGAGGGGGGCTTTTGGTTATCTCCCTTTACCTTATAACTGTAATCCACTCCGCCTATCAATTTCGATACTGCCTCTATTTGAAATCGGTGGCCAAGGTATACAGGAACGAAAACCTCTTCCAAAACCGCAAGCGGTGTACCGGTTGGAATATTGTCTAGCCCGAAGCGCTGAAGCGCTGAGGTTCGTAAGTCCAAAATTCTGTTTAACTCTGTAACAGGATCTTTTCCATTATCCCAGAGATGGGCAGAGGGATGCATCCCATTGCCAGGACGAGAATCCGAATCAGAGATGAACTGCAGATTCAGTTTTTGATTTTCTGTTAATACAGCCTCTAACCCATTTGCTTCATTTCCCCAAACGCCGTATCCATATTTTATGGTTTGCTTGTCCCATTCTCCGATCAGTCCGTCCCGATAGGCCTGGTCAAATTTGGAAAGCCCTGCCTGTTCATAAATATATGGATAGGGGTAATCCATCACGGAGGTACGACCATCATCGGATGCGGCAAAATTATGTGCCAGGCCAAGAGTGTGCCCTACTTCATGTGCAGATAATTGACGCAGACGAGCAAGGGCCATTTCCAATAGCTGGGGATCTGCATTATCCCCATCCTTGTATGCGGCCACCAAACCCTGAGCGATCAGGAAATCTTGTCTTACCCGAAGACTTCCCAGGGATACGTGGCCCTTGAGAATCTCCCCTGACCTGGGGTCGACCACAGAACTTCCGTAAGACCAGCCACGGGTGGACCGGTGTACCCATTGAATTACATTGTACCGTACATCGAGCGGGCTAACATCATCAGGTAACATCCGGACCTGAAAAGCATCTCTAAACCCGGCGGCCTCAAAGGCCTGGTTCCACCATTTTGCTCCATCGAGCAAAGCGGTTCTTACTGGCTCAGGGGTTCCCGGATCCAAATAATAGATCAGAGGTTCCACTGCTTCGCTAAGGGAAACATTGGGATCTTTTTTTTCCAACCGATGCCGGGTGATAAATCTTTTTCTGAGCGGCTGATCTATTGGCGTTGAATAATCATAGTAGCTATGTTGGAAATAGCCAGCCCGGGGATCGAACACCCTGGAAGCGTAGGGCTCCTCTGGCAATTCGATAAAACTGTGATGGGTTTGAACAGTTACCACCTCTGTGCTGGGAACAACGGATGAAAGATAACGGCCTGCCTTCGATCCACTAAAGCTCACCAGAGATTCAAATTCAGTGTTCTTCGGGAAATTGAAGCTGGATTCATGGAGTACCCCTGACCGGCTTTTATCAAGCTTATAATTTCCTTGCTTTGTTTGCTTCAACCGATTTACCACATCATGAGAATCACTTAGCAACATTGGAGTCAGGTCAATAAGGAACTGATTGGCTTTTTTTCCCTGAATCTCAAAACCCCAGAGAACAGATCTTGCAAATGCTTCTTGAATTGAGCTAGATTCTTTTTTGTTGTTGCTACTTGACCGATAAGTCAGGTTGGGTTGAATAAGGAAGATCTTATTGCCGACCTTCTTCCATTGCACGAGGCGGTCCCCGCCGATCTGTCCACGGTCTAATCCGATGTCATTGGATCCAATTCCATGAGATAAGTAGTTGACATAAAGAAAATCTTTCTCAAAATCTTCCACAGCCAGGTATAGTTTCCCTTTATCGTCATCCCACCACCAGTCTATGAACCCGGCTTGCTTTTCAAGAGTACCGACCTTCTTATCAAAGGGACTTTGTGTGGTTGCTATGTCCTGGGTACTGACACAACTTAAAAATATCATCAGGGAGAAAAGTCCAATTATTCTGGTCATCGGTATCAATTTGCTGAATGACGAAAATAATAAAATAAGGAGGCTTATCTCATTATCTTCAAGCCGTGAAAATTGCTGTAAATGCAAGGTTGCTTTTTGGAAATCAACTCGAGGGTGTAGCAAGGTACACACATGAGATCAACCGACGCCTTGTACAGCTCCGACCACAAGATGAATTCCTCTTTTGTTTTGATCGGCCGTTTTTGGACCAATATATCTATGGCTCAAACGTAAGCGGAAAAGTCATTTTTCCGGCTGCAAGGCATCCCATACTGTGGTATACCTGGTTTGAGTGGGTTCTGCCAGGGATCTTGCGCAGATGGAAGGCGGATGTCTTTATTTCCCAGGATGCTCATCTTCCACTAAGGTCCAAAGTTCCTACCCTGCTTACCGTCCATGATTTGGCCTACGCCCATTATCCAGATCAGGTACCCCTTTCGGTGAGAATGTTCTATCAGCGATACGTTCCCAAATTTATTCGCAAAGCTGAAGTGATTACTGCCGTTTCACAATACACAAAAACAGATATACTGGATAAGATCCCGGAGGTAGAGAAAGAGATCCATGTTATTCCAAACGGAAAGCCACAATCCTGGGAGCCTCTATCCGGAGATGAGAAAGACATTGCCTTGAAGAAGTGGTCATCAGGTAAACCATTTTTCTGCACCCTGGGATCGATCCACCCGAGAAAAAATATCCTTGGGACAATTGAAGCTTTTAATCTGTTCAAAGAAAAATATAAGACAGAACACGAGCTATTGATCATTGGGAGAATGGCCTGGCAAAGCAGTCCGGTGCAGAAAGCAATTTCTCAGTCCCCATACAAAACCTGTATACACATGATGGGTTTCCAACCCAATGAAAGTGTCAGGGAGATTTTGGGCGCATCAGATGCCTTGCTGTTTTTATCTTTTTTTGAGGGCTTTGGAGTTCCTCTCTTGGAGGCAATGCAATTAGATGTTCCACTAGTTTACTCTGATCAATCTTCACTTCCTGAAGTGGCAGGGGCGGCAGGGATCCCAGTTGACCCAAACGACCAGGCTGCGGCCGCTGAAGCAATGCATTTAGTTCTGAAGGAAGACATAAGAAGAAAATTTTCTTTAGAAGCAAAGGCCAGATTGGAAAAATATGATTGGGATCAATCTGCTCGTCAGGTTTCTAATTTGATCGATCAGTATTTCAGCTAAGCTTTTACCGTTTTCCTACCCCTCATCCACAACCAAAGAGCTCCGGCAATACCAATGAGAAAAAGGATCACCGCAATCCGTTCAGCCTGTGTTGATTCAATTCCGAGGTACTCTGTTTGTTCATTAATCCTGATCTTTTCGATCCAAAATCGCTCAATCCCATTCAGGATAACATAAATGAAAAATAGCAATCCGGGGATGCTGATCCTTTTTCTTATAGACCATAAAAATGCGCCAATGGCAATGGCAGCCACAAATTCATACAATGGAGTTGGAAAAACAGGAATGGCCAATTCCATACAGTAATTCCAGGTGCAATTTGCCATGGGTTCCCCCTCATTGATCACATTATGAGGGTAGGTTTGCCCCCAAAGGAAATCGGGAAACCAGGAAGGTTTTTGATAGTCCCAAAGTACAGTGCCGTCTCCGGCTATTTTCCTTATTGGAATTCCCCAGTCTCCATCTCCGCTAAATTGACAACCTAATCTCCCCACTCCATAGCTTACCATCAATCCTGGAGCGACAGCATCCATCATAGGTAAGATGGACATGTTGTTTCGGCGCATGAAAATATAACAGACGATGAATCCGAGGATCAGGCCTCCGTATATAGACATTCCACTTCCGGACAAAAACTGTCCCAGGAGATCGCCCAAAGTTTTCTGTCCGGCAAAAACCAGATCGAGGTCTTCAGCCAGGGCGAAAAGTTTAGC
>JABDJM010000104.1 GCA_013002475.1 Saprospiraceae bacterium
CGTCTGTATTGAGAAGCGAGGTAGGAATCATGTTTTCTGAAAACGATAATTGGAGTGGTCTCTGGAAATTCACTCGAAAAGGATCTTACCCTGTCCTCAATCTGCTGATCAAATTCTCGAGAAAATAGGATTCGGCTCTCTTTTGTGTTCCTAAGTATTTTCTGGTATCTGGGATATTGTGTCCTTTGGACGTAGTAGATACCATCCAATTTTGGAAACACGCGATACTGTAGGTAAGTCGTGCCGGTCTTACCAGTGCCAACATGAAAAAAGATCTGCCTTTGGTTTTGGCTGGTACTTGTCATTCCGGGAGCAAAGAAAACGATTTTAAAAAGATTATTGTTTTTTGTCCGAAAGTCTTGGCATTTTTGAACAACATCAGATTTGATGGGTTTTCAAAGGAATAATAAAATTGGATATGCATTTTAAGATCTCCTACTCTTACTTTTTAGCTTTTCTCTTTCTAGGCCTCCTATTTGCTTGTGGCGAGGATGATGATACTCCTCCGCCTCCCCCACCTTTGGTGGATGATGTCGGGCCGACCTCTCCTACATCGTACCCAGGGATGGCCTTGGTTTGGTCTGATGAATTTGATGCGACAAGTATTAACAGTAGTGATTGGAACCATGAGATCGGAGGCGATGGTTGGGGAAACAATGAATCCCAATACTATACAGATCGTGCTACGAACAGCTTCCAGCAAGAAGGTTTCTTGGTCA
The DNA here is from genome assembly GCA_013002475.1 of Saprospiraceae bacterium. Taxonomy (GTDB): domain Bacteria; phylum Bacteroidota; class Bacteroidia; order Chitinophagales; family Saprospiraceae; genus JABDJM01. Next base: position 720 of record JABDJM010000104.1, read on the forward strand.
TTGAAGCTCGTGAGGAACAGGAGGGGACAAATGAATATACCTCGGCCCGCATGACTACTCAAGGCAAGCAGGAGTTTCAGTATGGCCGGATCGACATTCGTGCAAGGCTTCCAAGAGGACAGGGTATTTGGCCAGCATTGTGGATGTTAGGGTCGAATTTTTCCAGCGTGGGATGGCCAAAATGCGGTGAAATAGACATTATGGAAGTGCTTGGTCATGAACCGAATAAGTTATATGGAACCTTACATTGGGAAGAGGACAGTAACAACAGTCATGCTGAGTTTGGAGGGAATACAACTCTTTCCTCTGGAAGTTTCAATGATAGTTTTCATGTTTTCTCTGTGGTTTGGGAACAATTTGAGATCAAGTGGTTGGTAGATGATGTGGAATACCATTCTATTAATACCATCGCTGGTTCTCTTGATGAAACCAGGGCTGAGTTCTTTTTCATTTTCAATGTTGCTGTAGGCGGCAACTGGCCTGGCTATCCTGATGCTTCCACCAGTTTCCCTCAACGGATGTTTGTGGATTACGTTCGGGTATTTCAGTAATTTTTTAATTCTATGCGTCGCATAGGCATTGAATCAATTAATTGAAAAAGTCGGTTCATCTCAACTGGATCATTGCTCCTCATCTTAATGGTCCCGTCAAGCCCAATTAGCACAAATTCAAACGGTGATTTCATTCTTTGGCTCTCATTGCTATTGGATTTATAAATCTCAAGTTTTGGGTCGAATTCCGTGCCTATCAATTCTAATACTTTCAATTTTCTTTCTTTAAAGCCGGATTCATTCCCTCGAAAGATATCAAGCTGTTGAATTAATTTTGTTGAATTTGTTGATTCAGAAAAAAGGAGAATCAATCTGTTCTTCCACTGATATTTTGAAAAATCCTGTGACCAACCAGTTGAGGAAAAACAAAAAAGGCAAAAAAAGATTATAAAATATGGCACTTTCATTATTCTAAACGCGTCATTTTCCCAAATTTAACTCTTTCAGCTTTAGAGAATCTTACCTCTCTCACTGATTCCATTTTACCCCACAGGGTTTTGTGGCCTTTTAGAATGGAGGTTTTACGCATCCTTTTTCGCAGTGCATTTAACTCGCTTTCAGTAGCCTTTCTTTTCTCGCCTAATTGCCCATAGAGCTTTACTGCTGGAAAAGCAGAAAACTTATCCTTGTAAAGAGATCGTAGCCAAAAACTTTTGCTGCTATTGACCCCAAGGACGCAGATCCGTGGAGATTCCTTTGCGAATTTTGGAAGTGTGGAAGGATATTTTTCAAAGTAAAATCCAGATTGATCATCATTCAGAAAAAGGGAACCTATCGGAGTGCATTGAGGATCGCCATCTGCATTGACTGACGCTATCGAAACATGGAGACTTGAACCAAAGCTCTTCGAAAAATGCTCTCGTATTTTTGGCCACTGCTTCTGAATATCCATAGATAGGTTTAATGATAAAACCCAAAATAGCCTACTTAGGTTTTGACAGGTTGGATCAGATCCCATAGGTTTCCATAGAGGTCCTCAAAAACTGCCACCTTTCCATAGGAGTGGTCTTCAGGTTGGCGAATAATTTTGATCTCATGATCAAGCAAGTTTTTGAAATCCCGGTCAAAATCATCGGTATGCAGAAATAGAAAAACTCGCCCGCCGGTTTGGTTCCCAACCCGGCTCAGCTCCTGCTCATTCTTCGCC
>JABDJM010000179.1 GCA_013002475.1 Saprospiraceae bacterium
GATGTTCAGATGGCCAACTTCAGAGTTCCCCATTTGCCCTTTTGGAAGTCCAACCAATTCACCAAATGTCGTCAGGAAAGCATCCGGGTAATCATGGATCATTTGATCGAAAAATGGAGTCTCACCGCATGAAATAGCATCTACTTTCGGATCCGGTCCTATGCCCCATCCATCGAGGATGATCAATGCCGCTTTTCTGTTATTCTTGTTCATCACAATGCTCGTTTGAAGGAAAAAAATGTAAAGGCAACTTGTGTTAAAGTGGATGTAATTTGTTGGCAAATCTACAATAATGTTAGGCCAACTTCCATTATAAAATACAAGGGATGTTGATGAATAATTCTTGAACACAATGTCTTAATGTGAAATTTTTCTTGATCCCCATATTATTCATAATGACCGGGTTGATACAGCTCCAGTCCCAGGCAGCAATCGCCTCGGCTATTAGAGCTCAGGATCCTGCAAAATTTGCTGCATTTTTCGATGACGAAGTGGAATTGAGTATTCCTGACCTTGAACAGATCTTAAAAAAAGAAGATGCCCAAAAAGTCATTACGGAATTCTTCAATTCTATTGAAGTAGTTTCATTTGATTTTAAACACAGTGGAAGAACTTCCGACGGAAAGAGCCTTTATTGTATAGGTGCATTAAAAACAAAAAGGGGCGCTTTCAGGGTTTTTGTCTACTATGAGGATAGTAGTGAGGCTCCGGTCATTAAAGTATTTCGAATCGAAACAGATCAGTGATTTTCCATCGCCTTCATTTTCTTTCAACCAGGCAGATCCTCATCCATTCCCTTCTTTCCAAAATGTCTCTCAGCGTGACCGATGCCAAATAGGGCATAGTCATATTTTACTGGATCTTTTGGATCGAAGATCTTTAATGCGTTGGTTATTTCTTCTGCTGCCTGCCAGTCCCTGTTTTTCCTTTTCAACAATCCAGTCTTTCGGGCTACTTTCTCTACATGCACATCCAGAGGAATGACCAGTTGGTGAGGTTTTATGTGCTGCCAAACTCCAAAATCCACACCAGAGAGGTCTTTTCTCACCATCCATTTCAAAAACATGTTCAGCCTTTTACAGCTTGATTTTCGAGCAGGAGTCGAAACGTGCTTTTTTGTCCTTAGAGGAGCATCATCAAGACTGAAGAAGAATTCATGAAATCCCGTTATCGCGTTTTTGACATTCTCATCACCTTCCTTCATGAATCGGGTAAATGCTGTTTCGAGGGAGCGGTGACTGGCGTAGAACCATCTGAAAAAATGGATGAAATAGAGCGTATCAGTGTAAAGAAATGTCCTGTGTTTCCAGGGTTGAAAACGAAGGAGATCTGATTCCTTATGATTCATGATAAAATCAAAGGGGGCATTATCCATTAATTCGAAAAGATCGGTGGACTTGTTGATGATCGTTTTTCTCAACCCCCAGGACAACATGGCTGTCCAAAAGGCAGTGATCTCCAAATCTTGCAATTGGTCAATGAATCTATGGGGAATAGAGATAGGATCATCTAGGATGAAACTGCTTTGATTATAACGATCGACTTGTTGATCAAGGAATGCCTTGAGTTCGGTCATTCGGCTCAGAAGAAATTATTCAAGTGTCTGTTTGATCATCTCAATCTCATAGACCTCAATCATATCGCCGACTTTGATGTCATTGAAATTCTTGATCGTTATACCACATTCCAATCCGGATTTGACCTCTTTGGCATCATCTTTAAACCGCTTTAGCGATGACAGTTCTGCTTTACTTCCCGCTTTTGTCGGGTAAACAACAATACCATCCCTGATCAGGCGGATGTTGTGATTTCGACTGACTTTTCCTTCGACGACATAACAACCTGCTACTGTTCCGATCTTGGATATCTTATAGGTTTCGCGTACCTCAACCTGTCCAACGATCCTCTCTTCCTTAGTCGGTTCCAATAAACCTTCCATGGCTGATTTAACTTCGTCGATGGCTTCATAGATGATGGAGTACAATTTGATCTGAACTCCTTCCTTTTCAGCCAGGTTCCTGGCTCCTAAAGAGGGCCTTACCTGGAAACCAATAATGATGGCATCCGATGCAGAAGCCAGGAGAACATCAGATTCTGCGATCTGGCCCACAGCCTTGTGGATCACATTGACCTGGACTGTTTCTATTGATAGTTTGATCAGGGAATCTGACAAGGCTTCAACAGAACCATCCACATCACCCTTAACAATAAGGTTTAGTTCTTTGAATGTTCCAAGTGCCAATCTTCTACCAATCTCATCGAGACTGATTCGTTTGTTGGCACGGACTGTTTGTTCCCTGTTGATTTGAGATCGTTGTGTTGCCAATCGCCTGGCGTCTTGTTCATTATCAAACTCTTTGAACTTCTCACCGGCTTGCGGTGCTCCATCCAATCCAAGGATCAACACAGGTGTAGAAGGACCTGCACTTTTGACCTTTTTGCCGCGTTCATTGAACATGGCTTTCACCTTACCGGAATATTCACCGGCCACGATAATATCCCCTATGTCCAGCGATCCGTTTTGAACGAGTAGTTTGGTCACATAACCACGCCCTCTATCCAGGGATGCTTCTATCACAGCTCCAACAGACTTTCGTTCAGGATTTGCCTTGAGTTCAAGGAGCTCCGCTTCAAGGATGATCTTCTCCAGGAGTTGATCTATGTTGGAACCTGTTTTAGCAGAAATATCCTGAGACTGATAGGTACCTCCCCAATCTTCTACAAGGAAGTTGAGACTGGCTAATTCTTGCTTTATTCTTTCCGGATCAGCGCCCGGTTCATCTACCTTATTGATAGCGAATACCATAGGTACACCTGCAGCCTGAGCATGTGAAATA
>JABDJM010000194.1 GCA_013002475.1 Saprospiraceae bacterium
GTATTATTTTCAATGGTCCCTCTGGTTAGCCCAGATAGGATTTCAGATTGTTTCTGTTGTAGGATTTTCTCAAACGACGGATCGCTCTTTCTTTGATCTGTCGAACCCGCTCGCGGGTGAGGCCATACAGTTCGCCAATTTCCTCCAGGGTCAGGGATTTGTATCCGTTAAGACCGTAATATGAGGAAAGTACTTCTACTTCACGTGGAGAAAGAATATTCAGTCCTTGCTGGACTTCTTCCTTCAGTGATTGTTCCATAAGGTTATTATCAGGAGCATCTATCTCTTCACCGGATACTACATCCAGCATGGTGCTGTCTCCATCCTCCCCTCCTATCGGAGCATCGAAGGAAAGGTGTCGCCCGGATCCTTTGAGCATATTGCTCACTTCCCGGGGCCGCATATCAAGTAATTCAGCCAATTCTTCGTTGGTGGGTTCTCTTTCGAACTCCTGAACGAAGGATAAAAACGCTTCATTAACTTTATTATACGAGCCAACCTTGTTCAAAGGTAGCCTGACTATTCTTGAGTATTCAACGATGGCCTGGAGGATACTTTGACGGATCCACCAAACGGCATAGGAAATAAATTTGAATCCTTTGGTTTCATCAAATCGCTTTCCGGCCTTCATGAGCCCAACATTTCCCTCATTGATCAAATCCGAAAGGGAAAGCCCCTGGTTTTGATATTGCTTGGCCACAGAGACTACAAACCGGAGATTTGATTTAGTCAGCTTATCCAAAGCTTCATTATCACCAGCACGGATCCTCCTTGCCAATTCTGCCTCTTCCTCGGCCACCAACATGGGGATTTTCCCAATATCATTGAGGTATTTGTCGAGTGCCAGTGATTCTCTGGCGGTAATTTTATTTGTAATTTTTAGCTGACGCATCGGTATGGAATTATGTTCTTAGGGTCAATAAATAGTACGATTGAGGGAAGTCAAAAGTTGCTCTGATCAAAAAAAACTTGACTTTTTAAAAAAAATCCTTTAAGCCAGTACACTTCCTAAACGGAAAAAGTTTCCCAAAACCAAAAAAATAACCCCCTCCGGTAAATAACTTACCAGAAAGGGGGCTATTGTATTTAGCACCAAATGTCAGGCCAAAAATGGCCCTGACTAGTTGTCTTTCTTCTCGAATCTCGGCTCGCGGCGATCTCTACGGTCCCCACCATCGCGGCCACCGCGATCGTCATGTCCGCCTCGATCATCTCTTGCAGGCCTGTCCATCAGAGCTTTTCTGGATAGTCGGAATTTTCCAGTACGCTTGTCAATACCGATCAATTTGACTTTGACATCGTCTCCTTCTTTCAAAACATCCTCCACTCTATCGATCCTTGAGTGTGAGATCTCAGAAACGTGAAGCAGACCGGATTTTCCGGCAAACTCAACGAATACTCCGTAAGATTGGACAGAAACGACCTTGGAGTCAAATACATCTCCAACTTCAGGCTGGAAAGTAATGGATTTGATACGCTCTCTCGCAGCATCCAATCCTTCTTTGTCCACACTGGCAATAGTAACGATCCCCTGATCATCCACTTCTTCAATGTTGATCACGGTATTAGTCTCAGCCTGAATCTCCTGAATAATAGATCCACCAGGTCCGATAACGGCACCAATGAAGCTCTTATCAATTTTGATCTCAATGATCCGAGGAGCATGCGGCTTGTAATCATCCCTTGAAGTCGAAATAGTTTTTGCCATTTCGTTCAGAATATGGATCCTACCATCTTTAGCTTGGTAAAGAGCTTTTGTTAAAAGGTCATATGGCAAACCATCGATCTTGATATCCATCTGACAGGCTGTAATCCCCTTTTCGGTACCCGTCACTTTGAAATCCATATCTCCAAGAGCATCCTCGTCACCAAGAATATCCGTTAGGATGGCTTGTCTGGTATCGTCTGCGATCATACCCATTGCTATTCCCGCAACAGGAGCCTTTAGCTTAACACCGGCATCCATTAGCGACATACTTCCTGCACAAACAGTGGCCATAGAAGAAGAACCATTAGATTCTAGAATGTCAGAAACAATTCTGATCGTATATGGATTCTCCTCAGGCATTACTTGCCTTAGGGACCTTGCCGCCAAATTTGCATGTCCAACTTCACGACGTCCGGGGCCTCTCATTGGCTTGGTTTCCCCAACAGAAAAGGCTGGGAAATTATAATGCAGAATGAAGTCTTCGTAATGCTGATCTAAGGCTGTATCGATCATCATATTGTCCTTCTTGGATCCAAGGGTAAGAGAAGTCAATGCTTGAGTTTCCCCTCTGGTGAATATCGCTGAGCCGTGAGCGGCTGGCAAATATTCTACCTCTGTCCATATGTGTCGAACATCAGCCAGACCACGTCCATCCAATCTAACGGATTTGGACATGACCATTTCACGGATGATCTCTTTTTTAGCTTTTCCGAAGTAGGTAGAAATAAAGTCTTTGTTTTCCTCCATCCACTCTTCTCCTTTCTCCTCCAACAGACCTTCCTGCAAGCTTGTTTTTACTTCTGTTAGCTGTTCCTTCCTTTCATGTTTTGGAAGTGCTCCGTTAGCGATAGTATTGATCTTGTCACTTACTCGATCGTAGACCAACTTCTTAACTTCTTCGTTTTCTTCTGGTTCAGGAATTACTCTTTTTACAGTAGCCTTTTCGCCAACCTTTTCAGCAAGATCTAATTGAGCCTGGCACTGAACCTTAATTGCTTCGTGGCCAATTTTGATGGCTTCAACAAGGTCTTCCTCAGAGCATTCTTTTGCTTCTCCTTCGACCATGGTCACATCCTTAAGCGTAGCTGCCACGATGATGTCCATATCGGCGTCTGCTAGTTGAGTCCTTCCAGGATTAACAACGAACTGGCCATTGATTCTGGCAACCCGAACTTCAGAGATCGGACCATCCCATTGAATATTTGATACAGAAAGTGCAGCTGAAGTGGCTAGTGCAGCATAACAGTCAGGGAGCGTTTCAGCGTCTCCACTGATAAGGTTGATGATAACCTGAGTATCGTTCATGTAGCCATCTGGAAATAATGGCCGGATAGCCCTGTCTACCAATCGGCAAATCAGAACTTCATAGTCTGAGAGTTTCGCTTCGCGACGGAAGAAGTTTCCGGGGATCTTTCCAGCGGCGGCGAATTTCTCCTGATAGTCCACTGATAGTGGAAAAAAGGATTGGCCCTCTCTAGGCTCTAACTTAGAAACAACCGAGGCAAAGAGCATCGTGTTTCCAATTTTGACAACAACAGATCCATCAGCTTGAGCGGCTAATTTGCCAGTTTCAATGATGACTTCTGTTCCGTCAGGTAAATTAAATGAGGTGGAAATAGGAATTTGTTTTCCCATGAAAATAGATTTTGAACGGTGAACAAAGTTTAGGACCTGGGTCCCTGGCCGTAGATTTCCTCATCATTTGAGGAAGAACCTGAATTTTCAGTGTAGGAGTAAAAGAAAAAACTTTGAATTGACCGCCCAATAAAGCTCATTCCAAGGCGATCGGGATGTGCTTATACTATTTACTATTACATCTAAGACCGATTATTAAATATCTTTTTATCGCTTGTATACGTGTATCTTTTCAAAAAGTGTCCTTTTAACAAAGGACACTTTTTGAATCTGGGCTTACTTTCTAATGCCCAATTTTTCAATTAACTGTCTGTACTTGACAATGTCCTTTTTAGCCAGGTAGGTTAGTAGTCTCCTACGTTTACCTACAAGTGACAATAACGTCCTCCGGCTTGATTGGTCTTTATTGTTCTTTTGAAGATGATCGCTCAGGCCTTTAATTCTTGCTGTGAAAAGTGCGACCTGGCCTTCTGTGGATCCTGTATTGGAAGAAGATCCGCCAAATTCAGAGAAAATCTCTTCGATTTGGTCTTTTTTTAAATATTGCGGCATTTTTTAAATTTTTACCATTAGTGATTACTAAAATCAGTTATAGCGGCTGCAAAGATAGGAGAATTAATAAACAAAGGAAACGTTCAAATTTCATCAGCTGAGCAGGAAATTTGGCATTTATTGATTTGTCAAAAGGAATATTTGGCATTTTGAGAGGCTGGCAAATCATTTCAAGCCCCCATTTTTTGCCTCATTCCATAAAAGATCCATTTCTTCAAGATTCATCTCTTGAAGTGGTTTGGGTGCCTTGGATTCTATG
>JABDJM010000199.1 GCA_013002475.1 Saprospiraceae bacterium
GGATTAAATACGATCTTCATTGTAGAGAGATAATCATGGCCGGTAATAGGACTCCCATCGTCCCAGCTGGCTTCTTCTAAAATTTCATATTGAATAGTAAAGCCCCCAGCATTTTCTCCTGCCTCAATTTTTTCAACCCCCGGAAGTGCCTTTGCCAACATGGGTTTAAGTTCAAGGCTAGCGCCATCCCTGGTTAGCAATTTTTGAAAGGCCAGCTCTAAAACGGTATTTGTCCAGGCCCTACTGCTTTGGAAGGGACTCAGGCGATCGGGATTCGCGCGAAGCCTGGTTGAAACAAGCTCGGGTACCTGTCCTTCATCAACCGAAACCTGCGACCCGGAATTCGTATCCGTTCGGCAGGAGTACCCTGATAAAAGACATACTATGATAAGGGAGGACAAAAAAAGTGGGATTCTAAACATTTGTCGTAGAAATTGTCAAGGTCTAAACTAACACCATTTTTCTCCTGAACAAAGTCTTTCGGGAGGCAAGAGGCATCATCCTCTGATCAAAATGGTATTTTGTAAGAAAGAGGTAAACAGAGTTTTAATTTCACTGTTAATAGAAAAACAATTTTGAATGGCCATTTTTTTGATCGCAGGGGGAAGCGGCATGATTGGAAAGTCTCTGAGTCAAAAGCTGAACGCTTCCGATCATGAAGTCAGGATTCTCAGCAGGAAAGGAATATCTGATGTTGCTGCAGGGACCTTTCAATGGGATCCTGCGAAAGATTGGGTCGATGAGAAAGCTTTTGAGGGGGTTGATTATGTCATCAATTTAGCCGGTGCAGGAATTGCATCCAAAAGATGGTCTTCTTCAAGAAAAAAGGTGATCATTGATTCCAGGGTTCGTTCAACTCTTTTACTCAAAAAATATCTACAAAAGGAAAAAAAGGTCCGGGCTTACCTGGGTGCAAGTGCCATAGGGTTTTATGGTAACCGTCCCGGGGAATTGTTATCTGAAGAAAGCTTACCAGGAAAGGGGTTTTTATCTGAAACTTGCCAGTTGTGGGAATCAGCTCACAATCAGATCGCCGGGTTGGGAATCAGGACGGTAATACTCAGGATCGGGATCGTTTTGGATGCCGATGGTGGGGCGTTTCCCAAAATGGTAATGCCCTTTAAACTTGGCCTTGGTAATACTTTTGGATCCGGCAAACAAATCTATTCCTGGATCCACGTTCAAGACGTTTGCGGTCTCTTCCAAATGCTGGCTCTAAATGAAAATGCTAAAGGGATATATAATCTCGTCAGTCCAAATCCTAAAACCCAAAAAGCTTTTGCTGAATCCATCAGGAAAAATTTATTTCCAAAAAGCCTGATCGTTCCTGTCCCCGAAATTGCTTTACAGGTCGGCTTAGGTGAAATGAAAAATACAGTGATGGATTCTGCTGAGGTCTCGGCTGGGAAAGTTCTGGGGCTAGGGTATAGTTTTATTTTCCCTGAGCTAGCAGGGGCCTTAGTGAATTTGTAAAAAATTAAAATTATGGAATCGAGAACTAGTGGTCGAAAACTTCTATGTCCTTGGTTTTAACAACCAGGTCAGTGAACTTCCCTTTGAATCGGGTAGCCTTGACAATGTGATTATCTATCCAATGATAATTCCCACCCCGAGGCTTGCCGAAAAGAATTCCATGATATTTGAAATTGTGCTTTTGCAGCCACTCCTCAGTAACTTCTCGATGCTCCTCTGTACGTGAGGTAAAAAAGGTTATGACATGACCTTCATCATACCACTTGTTGCACATCTTAAGAGCATCCGGATAAGGAAGGCAGGTCGCCATTCTTTCGGGCTCTTCGTTTGGAATATCATCACAAACTGTCCCGTCAATATCTACAAGGAAGTTTTTTACTTCGGTGGGGAGAATTGGACTGACAGCTTCACCTCTTTCATTGTAAGCCTGAGCCAGATTATTGTTGTTTCCCATTGTCTTTTGTTTAACCATTTCTAGCTACAAAATTAACGCTTATAAAGCTTTATTGCTTTGATTTTGGGGATTCGTTGGCAAATTTTTGTAAAAAATACACTAAGTCCTATTGAAACACGATATAATTCGAAGGGTTCAATGGATTTCCCTTATGCCAGAGCTCAAAATGCAGGTGGGGGCCGGTAGAAAGTGTCCCTGTATTGCCAATAATGGCGATAGCTTCGCCAGGTTTAACCCGTTCTCCTGATTTCTTTAATAAGGCACTATTGTGCTTATAAAAGGATATGATCTGGTTATCATGCTGAATACCAAGCGTATATCCGGTCTCCAGGGTCCAGTCGGCCATAAAGACGTGCCCTCCGGCCACCGCAAGCACAGGAGTGTTTTTCGGGGCCGAAATATCAGTACCAAAATGCTTCTTGGATGGATCAAAGTCAGCCGTGGGAACTCCCTTCACAGGAGGAACAAAAAATACCTGCTCAGGACTTAAAGGGGCTCCGTTTCCTCCCAGCTGGTCTGAATCCTGCCCCTGCCGGATCCTCTGATCTATGGCGATTTCCTGCCTCAGCAACTCATCCTCCCGGATTCTCTCCACGTTGATAAGGCTATCAGGGAACTCTTTAACGGTCCCATCTGCCTCCAATTCCTGCTGGGGAATATCCCCTACCAATATCCTCCGAAAATTGTCCGTATAGGCTTGATGAGAGGCCAATTCCTCCTTTAAAACCTCAATATCCTTGTTCAACCTCAATAATTCCGGGTGTTCCCGCACATCACCATAACCAGGTATCAACCTGCGTAAAGGGGAAAAAATCACGATTAAGGAGAAAAGAAAGATCCCAACCATAAGGCCCAGAGCCCCCAAAGAAGCTAGCGAGATCCAGTTGGTTTCAAAGGAATTCTTCTCTTTGAGGGCATCCGGATCCAATACCACGATCCGAAAGGGTTTTTTCCACCTTTCCCAGCGTGATTCAGCTTGTTTTTCCCGGTTTGCCATTCCCAAAAATGAATTGTGAAAAATGAAATAAATTTGCCCCCCTTACAGTTAGTATTTCTGTGTCCGTATTGGGCCACAATCCCTTGTAAATCCTGCAACTTTTCCCCATGGTGTGGGTATACTATAAGGATACAAAATTAGCTCAATCCTGAGGAATAAAGCGTTGAAACAGTTAATTCTTTGATTGCCTGTGAATAATTTTACCAGAATTCTTTTAGTCCTGGCTTCTTTCCCCATTTTTTTTGGATGTACTGTCCAGAAAAAGAAGTCAGAGGTAAGCGCTGTTAAGAAGTTTTACCACAACACTACCGCCCGCTATAACGGCTATTTTAACGCAGATGTTTTATTGACGGAAAGCCTGGCCACTATTGAGGATTCTTATGTGGACAATTACAACAAGATCCTTTCCCTGTACCCCTGGATGGATGCCGAAAATGTGGATGGTCAAAAAGGCGCTCTTGATGAGGCTGCCAAGAAGGTATCCGTAGTAGTCAACCTTCACCGGGTAAGTGATTGGACGGATGATAGCTACCTGCTCCTTGGTAAAACCCAGTTCATCAAAAAAAGCTACGAAGACGCACAACAGACCTTCGAATTCATGCAGGCTGAATTCAGCCCTAGTGAGGTAGCTAAGAAAAACAAAAAAGATGCTCAGGAAGCAAAGAAGAAAAAGAGAAAGAAAGCTTCCCCTTCTAAAAGGAAAAAGAAACCTAGTCCCTCCTCTAAGCCAAAAAAGAAGAAAAAGAAAAAGCCTGCCTCTCCTAATTCCTCAAAGAAAAAGAAAAAGAAGAAATCTGTAAAACGACCAAACCCGTACGGAAAAAAGAAAAAGAGGAAACCAAGTCCTTCAAAGAAATCTTCTACCAAAAAGTCAAACGAAAAAGACAAAGTAGCTGATCCAGAACCCAAGGAAGAAAAAACAAAAGAATCAAAGCCAAGTACCTCCAAGAAAGAAACGGAAGAGAAAAAGAAAAAGGACGAAGAACCAAGTGCTTACGAAATCGAAGAAGCACAGAAGAGGGCAAACCACCGACCCGTTTGGCAAGACGGACGGCTCTGGTTGGCCAAGACTTATATTCAACGCGAAATGTGGTCAGAGGCCGCCTACATCCTGGAGTCTCTTTCTAATGATCCAAGGACCTTCCGGGAGATCAAAAAAGAGCTTTCCAAAACTCAGGCCCAATACTTTATCAGCCAAAGGGAATACGGGAACGCGATCGAACATCTTGAGAAGACCATTTCCCTTAGTAAGGAAAGACAAGAAAAAGCCAGGTTAAACTACATACTCGGTCAGATTCAACAACGGTTGGATAACACTTCACAGGCTGTTGCTTATTTCCAGGAAACTCAAAAGCTTAGCAATGACTATGATCTGGCCTTTTCTGCCAAGCTTCAGCAAGAGCAGAGTGGGATGCTATCTGGCGAAAAAACAGCAGAGCAGACATTAAAGTCTTTGGGTCGGATGCTCAAGGATGATAAGAACCTGGATTACAAAGATCAGATCTATTTTGCCATGGGAAAGATCGCTCTTGATCAGCCCGATGATCCTGCAGCAATTCAGTTTTTCAAACAGTCTTTGAATGCAGGCTCTACCAACCCTTACCAACAAGCAGAATCCTACCTCGCTCTGGCTTACTTGTATAATGATGACGAGGATTTTGTAAATGCTAAAAATTATTTTGACAGTACCCTCACCGTTCTGCCAAAAACGGACGAACGGTATGAAAATGTCACCGCATACCAAACGAACCTTAAAGACATTGCAAAAAATATTGAGACTATTAGACTGCAAGACAGCCTTCTCAGAATTTCATTAATGTCAAAAGAGGAACGAAGGACGGTTGCTTATAAGATTAAAAAAGAGAGAGATTCTCTGGCATTGGCAAAAGCAACCTCAACAATTAATCGAAGCAGGAATGTACCCGCCCCTACCAGTACACGGCGAGGGCCTAGTGTAGCGCCGAGTACCTTTTTTGCTTATAACGACCGCTCAATGAAAAAGGGTCGAAGAGATTTTGAAAGGAAATATGGAGACCGGGCTCTGGAAGATAACTGGCGACGATCTCAAAGAGTAAATGCATCCCAAACAGAGCTTCTGGATATTGCAACGACGGTCGAGGAAAAAGAATTGACCGTGGAGGAGATCGACAAATTATTACGCGATGTTCCGGGCTCCCCACAGGAAGTGAAAAAAGCTGAGGGAAAGATTATAGATGCCATGTTCACTCTCGGGTCTTTATATCGGGACCGTCTTGAGAGGAATGATTTATCTGCTGAAATCCTTGAACAATTAGCCGACAGGTTTCCTACCAATAAACACGAGGTGGAATCCTGGTATATGATGTACCTCGCCTATGATGATATGGGCAAAACTCCCAGACGGGATTATTGGAAAAACAGACTCCAGGAAAATTATGCAAATTCGCTTTTTGCTCAATCCATCGGTGATCCAGACTTCTTAGCCAAGGCTCAAAAAAAGAAGAACGAAATCTCAAATTACTATAACGATACTTACGCCCTTTTTGCAGCAAACAAGTATTCGCAGGTGAGTGAGCGTCTGATGGATGCAAATACACGCTTTCCAAAGAAGCATGATCTCAGTGCAAAGTTTGCTTTGCTTAATGCCATGACCCTTGGTAATATCCAGGGCAAGGAGGCATATGTCAGTGCGTTAAAAGACCTCATTGCCAAATACCCGAATACAGAGGAGCAGATCAGATCAAGAGAAATTCTACGATTACTTGGAGAAGGGAAGGTTGCTGGAGTTCAGAACAAAACGCTTGCCAGTACCGGCTCCAATAGCGCTTTCAATAAAAATGCAGCCGAGGTACATTATTTTATTGTAGCGTTGAAGGATCCAGACCTGAAGCTGAGCGAAGCGAAAACGAGGATATCAAACTATCATTCGGAATTCCACAAACTTGACCGCCTTCGTATTTCAAATATTTACCTGGGAGCTGATACCTCTACTCCGATACTAGTGATCCGTCGATTCAAGAATGAAGGAAAAGCTATGGAGTATTATGAAGGAGTTGAACGTAACCGGGGCATCTATCTAGAAGGCGTTGAGAGTTTTGAAACCTTCGCCCTTTCGCAATCGAATTATAGACAGGTCTTAAAGCAAAAATCCCTTGTAGCGTACAAGGAGTTCTTCCAAAGCAACTATTTGGAATAAGATAAACGGGTTAGGAAGTCATTTCAATTAGAAGTTGTCCCTTATCAACGGTAATTCCTTTTTCAACCAGGATTTTTTGCACTTTTCCTGCGCCTGTGGCTTTAAGAACGTTTTCCATTTTCATGGCTTCTAATACCATCAAGGGAGTACCGGCTGTAACTTCATCTCCTTCACTAACACGAACCTCAAGTACTTTCCCTGGCATTGGAGCTTCTACATCGCCGACTGCTGAATCATCCAGATTGGAAAGCCCCATTTGATCTACCAACTGGTCAAGATCATTTTTCACATTCACAGTAAAAAATTCACCCTCAGTCCTCACATGAAATGTCTTTCCATCGGCAGAAACAGAATCTAGCCTTGCCTTTCGTTTCTGTCCATTTACAAGAAGATGGAACCAATCCCCTTCCCGATGAAGTAACTCTGCATTCATTTCGGAATCATTAAACTCGAACTCTTCATTAACGTGAAACTTCTTACTCATAGGCCAGGACCCGTAGGCCGGGATAATTTCATTAAAAGGTACGTTTCATAGATCGTAAATCCCAGATAAACAACAAAAAGAGGCACCACAAAAACATTTTCCGTGGGTTGTTGTATCTGGAAATACAACATGGCTAATATGAAAGCCAAAAACATTTTCCCCAGCATGGAAATTATTACAACCTGGAAGAAGGCATTTCGGTTTGCGGCATTTGAAGCTTTTTTCCCGACTTGATAGATCAAGATCGTAGCCACTACAAGACAAACCCAGGTAATCCATCCCAGATCAATATAAGGTCCGTAAACCTGAGTCTGTCCCATAAAGATCAGGCCGATTGCGATTAATGCAGAAACAGGAACTAATTGAATAAGAAAAGTTTTCCAGGTCATTTTTTGCCTCCGGCCAAATCCTTTAAGGTAAGGTAGAGGGCAGCAAATATAGAAAGCAAGGCAAATAGTGCGGTAATGTAGGGAGGGTCAACCTCAAAATAATCGTTGATTTTTTTTCCCAGAAATGTAATAACAAGGATAACGGCCAACATTTGAAAGGCCATACCGGAGTACCGTAGGGCTATATTTGTATTAAGCTTTTTACGCTTGGGAGATTGATCAGGCTGTGACGGCTTGTTTGACAACTTTCTCTGTCTTTGGATTATTCTTTATCGGAGACCCGTGAGTGCCCATACTGCAACTTACATTGAAATGAGCTCCCTGGTTCACCTTTAGTTTAGCGGCAAATACGTCTCCCTCGACCTTAGCGGTCTCGGTCACCGTAAGTAATTCTTTGACTTCTAAGTTTCCTTTGAAAGTCCCTTCGATGATGGCGTTTACACAAACTACCTTCCCATCTACAAAACCTGAAGGGCCGATAATGACTTTGGCTTTTGAGATCAGGCTTCCCTTGATCTTACCATCCACCCGTAAATCTGAATTTGCAGTGATTTCTCCTTCAACGGAAGTACCCTGAACCAGACTATTGATCCCTGAACCCCCTAAATTCGGACTGGTAGTATTTGCCATAGGCTTAGAATCTTTGTTTTTTGAATTACCAAACATATCAGTACGCTTTTCCTTGAAGAAAACTAAACTATAAAGAACAAACCTAAAGTTAAGGTTTTGATTGGAGCTTTCGAAAAGAAGCCTAGGTCTTAAGACGAAAAATTGGTCTGAAAGGTTGCATAAAAAAAGGCTTTAGGCAAACCCCAAAGCCTTTTTTATAGAATGCTAATTACCTAGAAGTTCGGACAATATACATTCCGCTTCTCCGCTCCGCAGATCTTGTAGATAATAGAAAATTCGAAACTTCCGTTTCCATTAGTTGCAGGAAACAGCTTCGATACATTCAAATCGTAGCTAAACCCAAGGCTGAAATCCTGATAATCAAATCGGGTTGAAATGATCAAAGCATCCTTTGTCAACTTATCTGTGGTCTCTTCGCTTTGGAAGTGATTCGAAAGTCTAAACCAGGTTCCAACATGGAATGCCTGATAGTTTCTCTTATTACCACTAAGCAAAAATTTCAAGCTAGTACCCACATTTGTTTGGAATGACGGGCCTTGAATCATAGTAATAACTCCTGGTACCAAACCAAAGCGATCAGCCAACATGAATTCACCACCAGCGTGTATAGTAAATCTGCTATATAGAGATTCAAATTCATTTTCGTTAAATGAAATATTCGCTCTGTTCAGGTGGTGGTAAGCACCACCAACGTAAAAATTGTTGTTATCATCAAGGACGGTAAACCACAATAAACCAGCAGCAATATCAGCCCATATAAAATCTGGTCGATAGGTAATATTTCCTTCTCCGGTATCTGCATCTGGGTTGAAGCCTCCATTTCCATCATGCTGACTTGGCCAACGAAGTTTTGCGAAGTCTACACTCCTTTGAGTGATCCCTGCATCAGCACCCACTACCAGGTAATGAGATCTGCTCCGATATCCACCCATTCTTTTCGAATAGGAAGCCGATAGCTTTCCTTGCAACGTAGAGAAATCAGATTCTCCGGCTACATCACCCCAAAAGGAACCACCAACTCCAAAGAAATCATATCTACCAACAGCAATTCGCTGATCATATGAAGCGGAGTAAGTG
>JABDJM010000221.1 GCA_013002475.1 Saprospiraceae bacterium
GATAAAACTGAGCAGAGTAATCAGGTAGAAATGATTCAGATAATTGGTTTTGTCCAATAAAAAGAGATATGCAAAACCAAAAAAGAACAGAACAATTGAGGTTCTATAGAACAAGCCCAGCATAATACAAAAGGCAAGGATTCCCAGAATCAAAAAGAACACGTACATGGCATTCCCCTCGAGAGGAGAAACCCACCCAAATCCTTGAAAAGTAAAATAGAAATCAGGGTCGATAAAATACCTTTCTACCCAGTCCTTTCCCAAATACCGCCCTACTTCCCAAAGCATGACAAAGCCAAAGGCAATCCGGAAAAAAACAAGCGAAGAAATATCCACTGGTTTGGTCATCCAATCTTTGATCCTTTGCATCATATTCTAGTTAAGAAAAGGTTCTCTCTGTCTAAAAGTGATTTTCACAGAAAGTGAACATATAAAAATTCGAGGTCAATTTTCTATTTTGGAACATTCCTTAGGGTACCGATATTTGTCTCTATGATTTCACGCAGCTCACCGATCTTACTTTTGGGGTTATTCCTTTTGCTTCTGGCTTGCAGTGGTGATGATGAGAATATGGATAATCCAGTCCTGGTTGTAGACATAGATGTATTGATAAACCCGGATGGTATTGCTCCCCTGGCCGCCAGGCTAAATTTGCAAACGAATTTTGAGGTCCAGGTCACTGTAACTGTTAAGGGAAAAACTCTTGGGTCCGCCGATCTGACTCATCAATTTCAACCCCTTGCTACTACCTTTCAATTACCCATCCTGGGTCTCTATGCCGGACATGACAATGAAGTTCTCCTGGAATTTCACGATCAGAACGGTAATTATGTTGACAGTCGCTCATTTATCCTGCCTACTGATCCATTGATCAGTGCCCTTCCTGACATAGTCATTGACCAGGCTAGCACTGGAAATATTAAGTCGGGTTTTAATCTGGTCAATTATTTTGGACATACCGGTAGTTTTCTGCCTCAGCGACCATTCATGTTTGATGAAGAAGGAGAGATCCGATGGTATTTGGATTACTTAGATGATCCGGATCTTTCTACTTTATTTAGTGATAATGGTTTGATCCGGCTTGAAAACGGAAATATGATCTTTGGAAATGGGAACACAGCCACGCTGTATGAGGTGGATATGCTCGGCCAGGTAAAGAACAGTTGGTTTTTATCTGGATATGGATTCCATCACACTCTTATCGAAAAGCCAAATGGGAACTTTCTTGTCACAGTAAATGATTGGTCGAAACCGACTGTCGAGGATGTCATCATTGAAGTGGACCGGAACAGCGGCTCCATTGTCAATACCTGGGACCTCACCCAATCTTTGGATCCGGAACGAACCGCCTGGACTGGGGATCAGGTGGATTGGTTTCATGCCAATGGCCTTGCCTATGATCCTGTTGATGATGCCATCATTGTGTCCGGTAGGACGCAAGGCATTGTCAAGCTAAATGCCAGTAATGAGATCATTTGGATCCTGGCACCTCATGTTGATTGGACGAACGCAGGAAATGGAACCGAGTTAAGCCAGTACCTTCTGCAACCCCTTGATTCGGGTGGCTATCCGATCATGGACCAGGACATACTTGAAGGGACTTCAAGCCATCCGGATTTTAACTGGACCTGGTATCAACACTCCCCTCTTTTGCTGGACAATGGAAATCTTATGGCCTTTGATAATGGGGAAAACAGGAACTTTGGCGGATCGCTGAATTATTCAAGAGCCGTAGAGTTTAAGATCAATGATCAGGCTCGAACCATTCAACAGATGTGGGCTTATGGTGAAGAAGAGGGAGAAGATGCTTATAGCCGTATAGTTTCTAAGGTGGAATACTATCCTGAAGAAGATCATGTGCTTTTCGCTCCCGGGGCCTGCTTTTTCCAGGGAGATTTTTATGGAAAAGTGATTGAAGTAGACCGGTCAAGTAAACAAGTCCTTTTTGAGGCTACCGTTTATCCTCCAGATGCCACAGTCGGTATTACCTTTCACAATGTATTAAGGATGAGTATCTATCCCTAAGGACCAACAGCAAAATTAACCTTAATCATTCTTCATATTCAAATCCATTCCTTCATAGAATCCCAGATCCTGGTTTTTTAGGTTCTTTGTCCAGAAGGCGATCTGCCCGGTATGGTAAGAAAGATGTTCTACAACATGGATAATTATTCCCATCCCGGATAGTTGAAATCCCTGTACATTCCGAAATCTCAAAAGCTCTTTTTGGGGACAGTTATTGATCACCTCCAAGGCCTTCTGAATAGTAGTCCTTAGTTCTTCAAGAAGCTCTTCTGAGGATCGCTGGCTGGTGACAAATTCCTGATCTCGGCGACGTGAGTCAGGTTGGCCCCCAAGAGAGGAATGAATGTACTGGGTGATATTACCACAAAGATGCTGGATCAAAATACCCACACTATTGGAA
>JABDJM010000273.1 GCA_013002475.1 Saprospiraceae bacterium
GATTTAGGGTTTAGTGTGGAAGGACTTCACTCTCCAAAACCTTTTCTTCCTTTTTCTCCCGTTTTTTCTTTTTAACATCCTTGCCGAAAGCAAGAGCTAACCCAAGTCGGCCGGTAGAAGATGGAAAAGCTTTCGGATTGAAGGCTGTGAGTATGTTATCAGTGGCTGCAAACAACTGCACCGGGCCCACCATAAACATGATGTTGGCACCCAGGTTTGTATAGTTATTTTTCTTCAGTCCATATGTCAGGCCAACAGCCACGAAAGAGGCATGAAGTCTTGCACTAAGTGAAAGAGCAGGATCAAACTCACCATTTACAAACTGTCCATAAGCTACCGCTCCTCCTTCAATAAAGTCGTTCAACCAAAAGGTTCCATTCAGGTACACCTTCTTTGGAAGGGCTGTAGAAAATGAATTCGTATTTCTTGATGAAAAATTAACTGCGTCAACTAGGGTATCCAATGCAGCATCTTCCTCGATCTCAACACCTTGTTCAAGACCTCCAAAAGTGACTCCTTGAATAGTTGCGTTGGCAGTTGAAGAAAGCTCGATCAATTCTTGATCCCATTTGATTTGCCCAATTCCGGTTACGGATGCACCAAGGGATAGCTTATCCGTTGGAGAAAAGCGAATTCCCAGGTCCATGGAAAATCCAGTATTCCCATCTAGACTAAGATCATCTAAAAACTCCTCATTAAAATTTACTCCAACCATGTTTGAGGTATCTGTAACCAACAAACCACTTGATAAAATTTCATAGTCAGCCTCCACATACATTTCATTTAGATCCATGTTAGAGGTAAGGTCGAGTTTGCCTTTTTCTGTGCTCATTGATGCGACACCCTTCAATAAAGATGCCCTTGCTCCGAATGTCCAAAAACCTGTTTCATAAGAAAAGGGAATGGAGAAGCGGTGAAAGGTAGTACTATAAAAATTCGGTCCGAGATCTAATACTCTGTTGGCATAGGGAGCGTTTCCCTGGGCCAGGAATTTCGCCAGATCACCGGGTGCACTAATTGAAGTGTGATGGTTAAGACTATACTCCAGACCAATGCGGTATTTGCCAAAGGACATCGAAAAGTAAAGGGGATGAACAGCTAATTCCAAGTCACCATTTACCTTCTTCCCCACCGTATTCATCACCGCATCAAAATCGAGTACTGTTGAGTCCCCTTGTTCGATGATCAAGGATTCAAGATCCAGGTTCGAGATCCCACCACCAACAAAAACGGTGGGCAGACCAATATGTAACCTTCGTTTTGGTACCCAGGCGGGGTTGGAAAATGATGACACCCAGGATTCTTTCAAAAATTGAGTACTGAGGTCGTGTTGGGCTTCCATTGTTGCTGGGGAAAAGACAAACAGGAATAGTATGGGCAGGGCAAATTTGATCAGTTTCATTAGGTAGAATGGTTTTTAAACCTTTAGGATTCAGGGGTTGATAAAGGGAAAAATGGTGCAAAAAAGATGCCATGGAAGAGGGAAAGGAGGGGTGGTAGATAGTGGTGAAAAGGTGATTGGAGTGGGGAGAAGGAGGATAATCGTAAGGATTTTTGACTGTGGGGCTTGTAATGTTTTCCTTAAACATTACTGCTGACAATCAACGACTTATAGACAATTTTTCCGAATTCACCCTGTTATGACTTCTCTGCCCTCCACCCCTTAACCCCTTCTTCACAGTTTTTAAGACCTCCTTAACCTAATCACCTCTCTCTCATCCGACTAGAAGGTATACCACTAAAAAATCTATAGTCATGAGAAACTATGCATTAAAAACAGAATCTGAAGTCAAAGACAAAAAGCGTTCATTTAGACTCGCTATGACAGTTCATGCTATTGCTGCTGGACTACTATTAATCCCTATCACATCACAAATTGATATCCCCCTGGAACCCGCCTTAAAAACTATGGTCCTTGTTGATTTCAATGACTTTAAAGCAGCTTCTGCCAAATCCTCAACTAAGGAGGGTGTGGAAAAAGAAACCGAAACCGTGGAAGAACCTGTCGTGGAAGAGGTTGTGGAAGAAGTGGCTGAGCCTGAGCCCGAAAAGCCGGTTGACCCGGTGAAGGAAGCGCCAGCTCCGGTTGTGGAGGAAGCCAC
>JABDJM010000285.1 GCA_013002475.1 Saprospiraceae bacterium
AGCCTATTCAATCGGAAGCAGCTTCGCTTTTCTCACTCCTGGCCCTTCCCTTTTTCCGGCTAACATAAATCTCTTTTTTTACTAGGGCCACAACCTCGTCCTTCTCACCCAATACTTCGGCATCAAGCCAGAAAGTAAACTTCTTTTCTATTGCAGCTTGTTCTTTGATCCATACAAGCTGGTCAGGAGGAATCTCAAAGATGGCTCTGACCTTTCCTCTGCCAGGTTTTACAAATTCAATTTTCGCAGCCTTATCCCATACATAGAAATCCTTACCCAGGTGCTCAGCCACAATAAAGCAAAAGAAAGGGTCACACATGGCGTACAGGGATCCACCAAATTGAGTCCCAAAGACATTCTTATTCCACCAGGTCAATTTGAGTTCCACTTCCCATTTCATCAGGTCCTCTGAAAAATTCCTCACCCGAATTCCCGCACCCCAAAAGGGAGGGTACCAATTGATCATTTTCACCAGCCTTCGAAATCGTTTAGTTGCCATAGCTGTAAAATAAAAAGGCCCCCGACAAGTCGGAGGCCTTTACCTTAAATCTATTCTTTAGGGTTTGGCAGGTCCAACCCTTTCAAGCTCTTCTCCGTTTGAGTCTATCAGGATGATTTCCTGAAAGCCAAGTTCTTGAAGACCAGGAAGAATCTTTTCCTTATCTCCAACGATTACCCAACTCAATCCATCATTCTTTAAAACCGAACCAGCCATTTTTCGGACCTGGTCCACATTTAAGCCTCGAAGATTGCTATCATAATTTTTGTAGTAATCTTTATCAAGATCATGCTGTACAATGTCTACAACTGATCCACCTACCGAACTATTGGTTTCCCAGCGTCCAGGCAATTGGAGGATGTTGTTTCCAACCGTCTTTTCAAACTCCTCTTTCGTGATTGGCTTTGGCCCGCGGATCATTTCGATCTCTTTGAGGATCTCCTGAACAGACTCCTTCGTTTTGTCCGTTTGAACCGGAGCATAATTGAACAATGGTCTCTGACCTTTTGAATCACTAATAAAGGCGAAAGCACCATAGGCCCAATGCTTATCTTCTCTAAGGTTCATGTTCAATCGTGAAGTAAATTGCCCACCGTAAACATCCATCATGGTCTGTTGTGCAAGCTCATTCATCTTACCATAAGGTTCGATCAATTGGCCGGAGATAATGATGCTCTGCTCGGACTCGGGTCGATCCATTAGGTATAACTTTTTGCCAGTTTCAGGAACCTCAACCCTGGAAATCTTTTGAATGGGAGTGTCCCCTTGTTTCCAGGAACTGAATTTCGATTCCAGCTTATTCTTGAGGCTCTCAAGATCAATATCTCCTACCACCACAAGTGTGGCATTATTCGGTCTGATATAATCAGCATAAAATTTTTCAACATCTGCATTTGAAAGGCTTTCAACTGTATTTTCAAACCCACTACCAGTGAAGGGCAATGAATAAGGATGTCCTTCACCGTACAGATAATTTGGCATCACACGGAGGGCCATCTGGACGGGTTGGGACTTCTCTCTTGCGATCCCTGCCATCTGCTGCTTTTGAAGTCGATCAAACTCCTTTTGCGGAAAGGCTGGGTTCAACAAAACATCAGCCATAATATCCAAACTAGGATCTAAGGTTGGCATAAGGGTGGTCATAGCCACGTTCGAATAGTCTAACTGAGAATAGGCTGAAAGGCTTGCACCAAGCATTTCCAGCTTTTCAGAGATCTCCAGGGAACTGGAATTTTTTGTCCCCTCATCAAGCATATTCATGGACAAGCTTGCAAGCCCTGCCTTTTCCTTATCATCAGAAGCGTAGCCAGCTTCAAACATCATTCTCATGATCACTGTGGGTACGCCAGCTCTTTGCGCAAGGACAACTTTCAATCCATTGCTAAGAGTGGTCTCCTGCAGATCCGGGAAGCTCGCACCTACTGCCTCCCCCATCACAGGAACAACAGATCGGTCAACATCCTTTCCGGTGGTAGCATATTTTGGGAATGGATTACATATTAAGGTATGGCTTCCATTATTTAACCATTTATTACAATCCTTTTTGATATCAGATGAGGAAGCATCTGTTAAGCGTTTTAGATAGGTCTTATAGTATCCCGGATCTCCACCATATACTGTACATTCTGCAAGAACGTCTGATTTACCACCAAAACCACCGATCCTTTCTACTCCCTTAATAAAACCAGAAAAGAGTTTGCTTTTTACTCTGTCCATTTCGGCTTGGGTTGGCCCTTCTCGTAGGAACTCCTCAATTACTTCTTTGGTTTTGGCTTCCACCTCGGAAACGTCGTTTCCGGGTTTCACATTAACCTGAACGAAAAAATTACTGGCTATTTCCTTATCCCACACAAAAGAGGCAACGTTACTGGCAACTTGATCTTCATAAACAAGCTTTTTGTAAAGTCTGGAATTTTTTCCGCTGGCAAGGATCATTGAGGCAAGCCTAAGAGAAAGTTCTTCATCACTACCCCACTCTGGTATATTCCAGGCCATAACGATCCGGGATTCCGGAACTCGATCCTGATAGACTTCTCTAGTATTGCTTGCCCGGATAGGAATGTTAACCTCTGGCCTTGCAATTGTTGGTCCCGCGGGGATATTTCCAAAATAGTCGTTTACCTTTTTATAAATCTCGTCCGGGTTCACATCTCCGGCAATACTTAGTACGGCATTAGCTGCTCCATAATATGATTTGAACCATTCGTGGACATCATCAAGAGAAGCCGCATTAAGGTCCTCCATCTCTCCAATTACAGTCCAACTATAAGGGTGACCCTTTGGGAACATGGCCTTGGTTATTAGGTCATATTGTCTTCCATAAGGCTGGTTTTCTCCTTGTCTTTTTTCATTCTGGACTACCCCTCGTTGCTCATCAAGTTTTTCTTGATCAATGGCACCCAGCAGGTGACCCATTCTGTCAGATTCCAGAAAGAGTACCTGGTCCAGGGCTGCTAAAGGAACATTTTGGAAATAATTGTTCCTGTCCGTATTGGTGGTACCATTTAGATCAGTCCCCCCAATCCGTTCAAGGGCCTGAAAATAATCATCGTCGAAATGTTCAGAGCCATTAAACATCAAGTGCTCAAATAGGTGAGCAAATCCGGATTTCCCTATCTTTTCATTTTTGGATCCAACATGATACCAAACATTTACAGCAACAATCGGAGCTTTGTGGTCTTCATGAACGATCAGGCGGAGGCCGTTGTCCAGGGTATAGTTTTTGAAAGGAATGTCAATGTCCTCTGCAGAAAAGTAATTTTGGGCCTGAATATTTCCTGAAAAAAGGAAAGTGAGACCCATGACAATAGGAAGAAAAAACTTCATGTTTAATATTTTTATAAAAAGGTGAATTTTGGCGCTCTAAATTAATATTTCAAGCCTGGATTGTCAGCCTGGTTTACTTTTGTTAACAGTTAAAAAAATGGCGTTTGTCGAAAAGTAGCCCAAACTATTTTTTTCCTACCTGGACCAGAGGGATTCTGCTCCTGATTTTCCTGTTGGCTTCATATTCAAAAGCTTCTGGCCAGACCTTTTCTCCCGACCAATTAAAGGAAGATTTCGCGATATATAAGCAAGGGATCTATGAGGTTCACCCTGCCCCATTTCAATGGTATCCTAGAGATAGTTTTGATGTTTGGTTGGCAGATATCGAGGCACAATTAGTCCGCCCCTTTACTGAGATGGAATTTCGGAAACTTCTTTTTCCTGTTCATCAAAAACTGGGCTGTGGGCACAGCCGAGTTAGGCCTTCTTCCAAAAGGATAAAGAGAGAAAAAAAACTATACAAAAAAGGAGCTTCAAGATGGTTCCTTCCGTTTGAGGCAAAAGTCTATTCAGGCAGGATTTACATTACAAAAGATCATACGCCGGATTCCTTATTGGAAGTCGGAACTGAGCTGATTGCCTTAAATGGACTACCCGCCAAGGCCTTAATTGATAGCTTAACTCTTTTCTTTACCTCTGACGGATATAATACCACGCACTTCAACAGAGGGATCAACCGTCAATTCTCTGCTCTTCACCGCGCCTTTTTCGGGGAGCAGTTTGAATATTTTTTAGACCTCAGGGATAGCATTGGGAATACAAGGTCATTGACCCTGGCCGCAAGAGTCAGAACCCGAAGTCTAGACAAACAAGAAAAGAAGGAGAAACAAAGGAATCGTAAAGTTGAACCGGCCAAGGAGACTAAGGTCTCAGATAAGCCGGCAGAAAAAAAATTGATCATTACCAAAAAGCGATATAAGCTTTTCCAGGCAGAAGCGGATAGCGCATTGTTCATTCTCCGTATCCCTAGTTTTGCAGGAAAAAAGGGAATTCGCTTCTACAAGAAGTGTTTTAAATATTTAAATCAACTGCCCTTCCCTACAGAACTAATCCTGGACTTACGAAATAATGGAGGGGGATCGGCAAAAGAATCTACCACTTTAATATCTATGCTGCTGGACAAGCCATTTACCATGGAGGCAAGAGGTTACCAACACATTCCCAGACCCATCTTTAAGCACCTTTCTATTGGGAAATGGGGGCGGGATTACAATAAGTTCATGTTTGGACTTCGAGGCAAAAAATCCATTGATTCAGACACCCTCACTTATACCTTCAAGAGGGACCCACACAAGAAATATCAATACAAAGGCCCTGTGTATCTTTTCAATGATGGTTACACTTTTAGCGCCAGTACCTTGGTGGGAGCCTACTTACAGGACGCGGGTCGAAGTAAGGCCCTTGGAGAGGAAACCGGAGGTGGACAGTTTGGTACCAATGCGCTGAGTATGCCTCATCTGATCCTTCCCAATAGTGATTTAAAGATCCGAATGCCACAATGGAGGTTAGTACACCATATTAATGGCCAGGACCAGGGCCGAGGCATCTTTCCAGACTTTCCGGTCTCTGAGAAAATTGAGGATTTCTTATCAGGCTCTGACCCCTACTTAAAGGCCCTATTTATCTGGAGGAAGGACGCCCAATTGTCAGAT
>JABDJM010000290.1 GCA_013002475.1 Saprospiraceae bacterium
CATTTAGAGATTGTTGACCTGCCTGCGTGCCTAGGCAGGCAGGTTGTTAATTTTTTATTTGCTTTTGGGTAATACTTAAGACTCTATCAAAGCCTCTTTCGAGGTTCCCTCGCTTGGCGCGCTGTCGCACGCCTCTCCAAAAATTGGAGATCGCTCGGTCATTTTCTAAACATTTTTAGCATCCGGTGGGTGACTAAAAAGCCTCCTACAATATTAATGCTAGCCACCAAAATGGCTATGAATGCAACAATGGTCATGGGTTCACTAAAACTGGCTTTTGTAAGAAGAAGGCCACCGATAATGATGATCCCGCTGATCGCATTTGTTACAGCCATCAAAGGAGTATGCAATGCATGAGTTACATTCCAGATCACCTGCCATCCAATAAAAACAGCCAACACGAAAACGGTAAAATGCCCCATGAACTCCGACGGAGCTACTCGTGCCAACAAAAACATCCCAATTCCAATTAATGCTAAGGTTAATGCTGTTTTCCTGCTGGATTTCTTTGCTTCGGCTGCTTCATCCACCACTGGTATTGCAGCTGCAGGAGCTGGTTCTACTTTTGCTTTTGGCGGGCTAACCGGTAATGGTTCGGGTGGCCAGTTGACCTCCCCATTGTGAGTGACCATGGCCCGCTTGACCACATCGTCCTCCATGTCAATTTTGAAGTTTTCCGCCTTGCCCATGTCATCCAATAAATGACAAAGATTATTTCCGTAAAGCTGACTTGCCTGGCTGGGCAGTTGATCAAGGGTCCCTAGTATATGGACTCCGTTGTCCGTGGTATACACCTCGCCATCTTTTGTCATCACACAATTACCTCCGGTTGAGGCAGCAAGGTCAACGATCACCGAGCCGGGTTTCATAGCGGCCACATGGTAATCCAATATCAACTTGGGAGCTTCGCGTCCGGGAATCTGAGCCGTCGTTATGATCAGGTCCACCTCCTTCGCTTGTTCCTTGAAAAGCTTCATTTCAGCAGCAATGAATTCAGGACTCATCACCTTAGAATAACCGCTGGCAGTGGAGCCGTCCTCGTCGATGTTGACTTCAAGGAACTCGGCCCCCATAGATTCTATTTGCTCAGCAACTTCCGACCGCGTATCAAAGGCCCGGACAATTGCTCCAAGGGATCTTGCCGTTCCAATAGCAGCAAGTCCTGCTACTCCAGCTCCAATAACCAAAACTTTGGCCGGAGCCACTTTTCCTGCTGCTGTGATCTGCCCGTTTAAAAAGCGGCCGAAATGATTGGCGCCTTCAATAACAGATCTATAGCCTGCAATATTTGCCATGGATGAAAGCACATCCATTTTTTGGGCACGCGAGATCCTTGGGATGGAGTCCATAGCGATGGCGTTCACTCCCTTAGCAGCGAGCTTGCGAAGCAGCTCAGGGTTTTGTGCCGGCCAAAGGTAACTGAGACTCACCTGGCCCTCATGCATCAATTCTATCTCTGCATCATTGACGGCCTGAACCTTAAGGATGATATCAGATTGAGCATAGAGGTCTCGCGCCTCTGGCGAGATGGACGCACCCGCTTCACGGTAATCTTCATCCGTGAAGTTCGCGGCTGTGCCTGCCCCGGATTCTATGAGGACTTCGAAGCCCTGTTTGATCAATCTTTTTGTTGTCGTCGGAGTTGCTCCTACCCTTCTTTCGCCGGGGACGAGCTCTTTTGGTATACCTACTTTCATTTGATTAGGACCTGTTGATTTTTGCGTCTGCTAAAATAGGCCAATCTTTCCAATTAACTATTTTCCCTATCCTTTCAATCTAAACAATCTTTGACTATTTTTAGCCAACCAGATTATAAACTGTGAGGCCAACCGACATTCAGAATCCTGAATATTTCCACAAGGTGGTCGACTGCCAGTATGCCTGCCCGGCGCACACTCCGGTGCCTGAGTATATTCGGCTGATCGCTGCTGAGAAATATACCGAAGCATATATGATCAATTGGGAAAGCAATGTCTTTCCCGGCGTTCTTGGTCGTACCTGCGATCGACCCTGCGAACCAGCCTGCCGCAGAGGCCGGGTGGAGGAAGAACCAGTAGCTATTTGCAGGCTCAAAAGAGTAGCCGCTGACAATAAAGGTGAAGTAACGCATCTGATGCCTCAAGGCCCATTCCCTGCCAATGGAAAAAAGATAGCTCTTATTGGAGGCGGACCTGCCTCCCTTACTGTAGCCAGGGACCTTGCGCCCTTGGGATATGAGATCCATCTTTATGATGAATGGGGAAAAGGGGGTGGTATGATGCGCACCCAGATCCCTGCCTTCCGACTTCCAATGGAGGTGCTGGATGAAGAGGTTAATTACATACTTGACATGGGGATCCACACCCACTTCAACAAGTTTGTGGATAGTATGAAGGAGATCCTTGATCAGGATTACGATGCTGTTTTTGTGGGGACAGGAGCTCCAAAAGGAAGAGTTCTGAACCTGCCTGGATATGAGGAGGCAAAAGACCATGTCCACATTGGAATAGAGTTTTTGGCTGATGTAGCTTTTGAACATCGGGAAAAGATTGGGAAAAGGGTGATCGTTCTTGGAGGAGGAAATACTGCGATGGATTGTTGCCGTACCTCTAAAAGGATCGGAGGAGACGATGTGACAGTAGTTGTTCGGTCACCTAGAAAAGATATGAA
>JABDJM010000294.1 GCA_013002475.1 Saprospiraceae bacterium
TTCCAAGATCCTCCCCACAGATAAACATATCGGTGGCATCAAGAATGGCTGGAAGTTTCCAGATCGCCTGTTTCTTCCAGTATTCTTCATGGCGGACATAAAAGTAATCGTGGTAAATGCGATCGAATGCAGCTTTGTCAGCAGAATTCAAACGTTTATAGGCATCAGTCGTTGGTAAAGTAATCCTTGGATTAAATTCTTCGCCGTTGCTGCCGGGCTCTTCAATGAGTAACACCTGAGTTAAAAGAAGTAATACATTATCGAGGTGATTGGATTTATCTTTTGATACCTCCTGCTCAAAGAATTCTTTGACATCTTTTTGAGATCGGATAAAGTCTTTTACCTGCAAAAAACCGTTTGACCCATTCTCCAGAAAGGTGTTGGTTACCCAATCTGCATCCCCTTCAAAAAGTTCCTTTACAAAATCAACATGGATCATTGGCTTTGTAAAGTAAGAGGGGTCTCCGGTTAATCCGATGCGTTGTAGATCTCCCTTGAAATATGGAAGTCGTGGATTAAACATACCCAGGGTTCCAGTGATCTGATCCATGGGTATTTGCCAGATCCGGAAAAAGCCAAGGATATGATCAATGCGTAAAGCGTCGAAATATTCCGCAAGCTTTTGCATTCGTTTTTGCCACCAGGAAAAATTGTCCTTTGACATTTCCTCCCAGTTGTAGGTGGGGAATCCCCAATTTTGTCCGAGAACAGCATAATCATCTGGTGGAGCCCCGGCTTGCTCGTCCATATTATAAAGGTGAGGGGTGACCCAGGCATCTGCACTGAACCTGTAGATTCCAATTGGTAAATCGCCCTTTAACACTATGCCTTTCTCCGCGGCATAAGCTCTGGCTTCTTTTAACTGGCGATCGGCGTGATATTGCAGGAAGTAGTAGAAAGAAACCTCTTTGTAGTTGGGTCCGTTGGTTTTGCAAAATGCAAGTATGCTTTTTTCATCATAGGAAGCATACTCAGACCAGCTTGAAAACTCAGGACTTCCATTTCGATCCCGGAGCACAGAGAAGGCGGCATAAGGGACCAGCCATTCTTTATTCTCTCTAAAGAATTTTTTGAATTCAGTAGAACCTAGCTGCTCTTCACCATGATCCTCAAACTGGGTTTTGAAATAACGAAACTTTGTTTCCAGTACAGCTTCAAAGTCTACAGCTTTCTTCTTGTTCAGTTTTTTTAGATCAGACCTGTACTTGTCTTTGTCGGCCTTCTTCGTTAGCGGCGCTATCTTCTCCACATTGATATAAAGAGGGTGAAGCGCGAAAACCGAAATGGCTGCATAAGGGTATGAGTCAACCCAGGTCATTGAGGCAAGGGTATCATTTACAGGAAGAGTTTGAATTATTTTCATCCCTGCTTTTTCAGCCCAGTCCGACATTGGAATGAGGTCTGAAAATTCTCCAATACCTAAACCCGATTTCGATCGGAGTGAAAAGATTGGAATTGCAACTCCTGCGGCACGCCACCAGGGCTTAGCAAAGTGAAAACCTTCCTGACTAATAATAAGCCTTGTTGATTCATTCTCCGGAAAGTTAAAATGAAAGGTTCGGTTTTTCCCGGCTTCCCATAATAGGATCTCCCCGGTATCCGGATGCAGGATCACAAACTTGTATTCCAGGGATTGATAGTTGGATTTCGGAGAAATTGTCGTTTCCCATATGGGGAAGTTCTTCTCCCCTAACTTCATGGGGCTTTTCCATTCGCCTAGTTCAAAAGTGTTCCCCACGATCCCAAGTTCAACGTTAGAGGGGATGTCCGGGATGGCTAATCGAAACTGGATCGTCTTTTTGGCGGAGGAGGATCGGCTTCTTGTTTTCTTTTCCCTCTTAAGCCAAATATCCCTAAAGGCAGAAGATTGAAATATTCTTGTTTTGTCATGTTTAGCCCGCCATTGATCTTGTATGATTATTGAATCCAGATTTTTTGGAAGCGTAACCATGCGATCATCTCCTGCCTCTGAACTTTCCTGTCCATCTTCAATGACCACATAGTGGTATTGGATTTTTTTCCCCACACTAAGATTAAGGTCCCCAATCCAATGCACTCCATCTGAGGTGTCAAGGAGCATCTGAGTGCTTGTTCTCTTGTTATCAATGGAATAATAGATGGCAAGCTGCTGCCCGTAAAGGGTTTTATAGTGAATGTTGAATTGGAGCTTCATAAAAAAAGTAAATTAAAATGTAGTCTCGCTAAATTAATGAGATATAAGAAAAGTTGGGCTCTATTAGGTTTATGGTTGGAAAGTGGTAGGCGGATCTAAAGGAGAGCCCAGGGATCAGTAAGCC
>JABDJM010000296.1 GCA_013002475.1 Saprospiraceae bacterium
AACTGTAACAGTAGGAGTTATTGCTATCTGATCTCCATTGCTATCTTCCCAGGAATAATCAAACTGACCGCTTGAGCTGTTTCCCGTTCCTGAAAGAACAAATTGATCCAGGGTACAAGTCAGCGTGCCATCCGGGCCTGCATCAGAGCTTGGTGGGTTTATATCTTGGACTACAAAAGCATCCACCTCATCAGTACAACCATTAACTTGATCAGTCACTAATAAAGTATAATTTCCTGGCGTATTTGCTAGTTGGGTTTGTGCCGCCCCAATGGGAAAACCACCAAGGGACCATTCAAGATCGATAGCATTACTTCCAGATGAACCGGATCCGTCAAGAGTTACTTCTGAGACCAAACAATTGAGCTCTCCAGGGTTGATAATTGCTGAAATGGGGTCGACAATATCCTGGTTAACAAAAACTGGCAGTTCCGCAGTACAACCATTATCAGAATTTGTGACCACGAAGTTGAAAATATCAGGAACGTTCGTAGAGATTGTCAAATCATTACTAATCAGTGTACCTCCTCCATCAAACCATTCATATGAAATGTTTGGACCTGAATCAGAACCGACTCCGGTTAGATCAACCTGAGGTTGAGCGCAGGTTAAGTCACCGCTCACATCCGCCACGATGCCTGGGGGATCAAAGAATCCTTGTATGGTTGCAGGTTGTTGAACAACACAACCCGCATCATCAGTGATTGTTGCTGTGTAGGTATTCGGAACAAGTCCGGAAGGATCTTCAACCTGACCAACTCCCTGATCCCAATTGATCACTATGGGACCATTCGAGGTGGTCGGAGTTACCGTGATATCTATACTGCCTAAAGGATCATAGCAATCTGCATCCACAACAACGACAGACTGAACAACAGGTGGTAGTGGTTGTGTTAGCGTATAGCTGGTTTCGGCAGAACAGCCCACCGCGTCGGTCATTGTAACAAAATATTCTCCAGGACCAAGGCCGGTAGGATTGTTTGATTGATTTGATGTTCCGGTCCATTGATAGGAGTATCCACCTGCCCCACCAAAAGGAGTTAAAAAGATTTCTCCATCATTATTTCCGCTGCAAGATAAATTGGTGAGATCAGCCACATAAGTTAATTCTCCCTGGCTAATAATTACACTACCACTTGCAGCTCCATTACATCCTCCCGACATTATGGTCAGTAGATCATAAACTCCAACTTCTGTTACCGTCAGAGTATAAGGATTATCAAAAATATTTGTTATCGGTGGTTGGGGAACGGCATTAAATGCATATCCGAGAGTCCAGGGACCAGGTCCCTGAAAAACTACGGGTATATCAACCTGATCAAATTCTCCACAAATGTCAAACTGCCCAGACATACTTGCCGTAATTGTTGCAGCTACATTGACGGTATGATTTGAAATAACATCATTTCCACAATCATCTGAGATTGTAACCGTGTATGTTGTGGTTTCAACAGGAGTGACACCAATAGAAGGGGTTGATTCCCCGTTGGCACTCCAAGAATATGTGAATGGAGGAGC
Source organism: Saprospiraceae bacterium (assembly GCA_013002475.1). Lineage (GTDB taxonomy): Bacteria > Bacteroidota > Bacteroidia > Chitinophagales > Saprospiraceae > JABDJM01. Next base: position 1,519 of record JABDJM010000296.1, read on the forward strand.
TCCGCCCATAGGCTGGGCGGTTAATGTTACAGATTCCTCAGCACAAAAATCAAATACCTCATCAACGGCAGACAAAGGAACATTATCATTTATATTAATGGTAAACTGGGTAATGCTACAACTGCAAGGACTATCAAGATCAATTATCAGCGTTTCTAAGCCCTCTGTTATGAAATCTTGAAAAATGGTAAATGGAATTAATACAGTAGCTTGCCCTTCAGGAATCAATATACTCGTGGGCAACGAGGTAAAATCCAGACCATCTGTGGCAGTACTGGCGGGATTAATACTAATAGGTATTTCAAAAGACTCCTCTGCAGGTCCGCCAATTGTATTAAATACTAAAAATCCATCTCCACAATCTTCAAGAGCCACCCCTTGAAAATCAGGAGTCAGACCTGGGATCTGGGCTGCCATTGTTCCAAGACCACCAGCTTTAAAGGTCTCCCCTCCCAAAAAAACAGCACTATCAAAAATGCTATCTCCAGCATCTCCAATTAACAGCCTGATGTGATAGGTCTCACATACTTGAACTTCTGAAAAGACTCCCAGCGGTACTGTAAAGCCGTCAAATGAAATGTCAGGATTTGGGGTTGCCCCACAACTTGAACTACTAGGAACAAAAAGGCCAGAATTCAATGTATTATTAACCGTATTTATAGTAATAGATTGGCCACTAGGCAGCACCGCAATATTGACTCCGTCATTCGTAAAGCCACCACTTAAGCCAGGACCACTTATGAAAAATCCAAAAACATCATTAAACCCTGAGTTTACCCACTCACAATATTCCTCACTAGCGAAGGAGTAGCTGAATGAAACGTTATTAATAGTAGGGGTAAAATCAAACTCTATAACAGTATAATCAAAAACAGTATTTGTAGTAATCGCCGCAAGATCTGGATCAGAGCCTCCTTGAGCAGAACCTGAAGTTCCTTCAGAATTATTGGGTCCAGGAGCTGTTGCAACGTTACCAGTAGAAAGTATAATACCTTCGTTGAATCCAACTGAACTCGCTCCACTACTAAAATATCCATACGAGCCTGCGGCGCTAACATTTTGAATATCAAAGCAGCCCCCTCCAATAAAAACTTGCTCGATTAGAGCTTGAGCAGACCACGATCCATCAACTACCAAATTTGGAAGCCTGGCCGAGCCAAGGGTAGAGGGCTCGTCAATCGGGCATGTCCAACAGTTTAGGGAAATCACAAAGTTTGCTCTTTGTTTTTTACAACCAAAATCTTTGATCCTAAATTGAATCCTTTCTCGGTTTGCCTGGAAATTTCCTGTAGTCTCTTCCAGGGTAAGGATGCCCGCATCAGGATCCACTAATTCCAGGGTTGGAAGGCATCCCTCCTGACTATTTAAATTGAGCATGTAAAACTCACCCACAGATAGGTTATCCACCGTGAATATTTCACCCACAGATTTGGCTTCCATTCTTTCGCGGACTCCCTTCATCCCTTCAGGCAGAGATATCGTCTGGGCTACAATTGAAATTGAAAAGAAAAGAAATGCTATGAAAAGGCTTAAGCCCCTCCATGAAACGGAGTTGTAAAGTTTTGGCATTCTTCAGAGTGTTACTGTTTAATCAAATAGATTCCCTCTATGGCATAACCATAGCGATTAATTCATGGGGGATAGGCTCTAAGGTGTATTAATCTTAGGGTTTTGGGTGAGGGTGCTTTGGTATTAGATGGGTATTAAGCGTCTAACAAGGTACGACAATTCTAAAAAAATAATCGTCTTGAAAAATACTCCCTGGAGTCCAACAATAAGGTCCTAATAGTATTCCGAATACACGCTCCTAATTAGCGAAATGCAAACAATATTTGGCCGCTTGTCGATTATTTTCACCCATCTTCTCAATGCCCGTATTTATCCCTGTTTTAAATGCTACTTTCATAGCCATAAAAAAATTGAATATGCGACTCATTCTCATTGCACAGTTTCTATTCTTAAGTACACTCACACTTTTGTCTCAAAAGGTTGATATTTCCAATTTTGAACATATAAAAACCAGAGAGATTGGTCCAGCCGGAATGAGCGGTCGTGTCACTTCTATTGATGTGGTATTAGACCAACCTGAGATCATTTATGTAGGGACCGCCTCTGGAGGCCTTTGGAAATCCAAAACAGGAGGTATTACCTGGAAACCCATCTTTGACAAGGAGGATGTTGCCTCCATTGGAGCGGTTGCAATTAATCAATCAAACCCAAGTGAAATTTGGGTAGGAACCGGGGAGGGAAATCCTCGTAATTCCCACAATAGTGGAAAAGGAATTTATCGAAGCCTGGATGCTGGCCGCACCTGGAAACTTATGGGTCTCGAAAACACCAAACTCATTCACAGGATAATTATCCACCGGGATGACCCAAACACTGTTTTTGTGGCAGCCCTTGGTTCCGCCTGGGGACCCAATTCGCAAAGAGGAGTTTACAGAACAAACAACGGCGGAAAATCCTGGAAAAAAGTACTCTACATCAATAACGATACCGGCTGCGGAGACCTGGTGGTAGACCCAAGTAACCCAAATAAACTTATTGCGGCTATGTGGGAGTACGGAAGAAAACCCTACACTTTCAATTCAGGTGGTGAAGGATCGGGGATTCATATCACCTATGATGGTGGAGAGAATTGGGAAAAACTCGATCAAAAAGAAGCGGGATTACCTGAGGGAGATCTAGGAAGAATAGGTCTGGCCATTGCCCCCTCAAAACCTGATATCGTCTATGCTTACATAG
>JABDJM010000297.1 GCA_013002475.1 Saprospiraceae bacterium
GCTATGGAATAACCAATAATCTTACCGTTGGCGTAGGTGTTATTCCTCTTTTTCTATTTGATGGAACTTCGAGCCCTATCTGGATAACTCCGAAATTTTCTATCCCTGTTGTAAAGGACAAATTTAATGTCGGAGTCGGTGGGCTATTGGGAACTGTTCTTGGAGAGGAGGAAACCGGCTTTGGAATTCTGTATGGGGCTTTTACAGTAGGAGACCGTAATAGGAATTTAAATGTCGGTGTGGGCTATGGTTACTTTGATGGTACGCTTGCTGATAGGCCTGTAATCAATATTAGCGGAATGCTTAGGCTTTCTCCTAAATTTTATCTGATCTCAGAAAATTACATCATCCAGGATGTCGGACTAATCTCATTAGGCGGCCGGGTAAATTTCCGGAAAGTCTCTCTTGACTTTGGATTGTATACAGTTACGGAAATATTTGAGAGCGGATCTTTTGCAGCTGTTCCTTTGATCAGTGTGGGGATTCCCTTTGGGAATCCGGCGGAGTAATTATCAATTCTTCAGACTTAACTTAGGATCTAGAACGTACACACCAGGTTCAGTTTCAATAACCGAGGCTGCAGCGTCAAATTCGATCAGTACGTCAAGCTGATCTAAACCCTGGATGTATTTCTGAACAGGAACTTTTATGGCTGAGCTTCCTCCTTCTTTCAAAGGAAGACCTAAAGCACCTGAGGGAGTTACAATAGTATTAGCATTACCGAAGGTGAGTTCAACCCATGAAATGGAATCATAACTTATTTCAAAGGAGCCGATGTCCAAATTGTCCCCGACCCAATCAGTCATATCATAAATACCGGAATTTGCATTATTTACTTCATCAACAAGGTCAAATTCACTGGAAATCCTGACCTGTCGAAAGTCAATATGCAATTCCTCTGCTGTAGAGGGAGTACTAGTGAGTTGGATACTGACCGGAACCAGGTCTGGCAGAAATTCAATTGGGTCGCTGCAACACAAAGCTAGCAGCATTAAAGTGGTTAACAGGAGCCCAAATTTTTTCATTTGGCAAATATGGGATTTTTTATTTTTTGATTATCAGGCTTTTTGCCATTGTGCCTTTTCAGCAACTTCTTTAACCGCAGCGGCTACTTTCCAGGCCACTTGTTCATTCAAGGTTGCCGGAATGATGTTATCCTTGTTGGGGTTAGGGAGGCAATCAGCTATAGCATAGGCAGCGGCTAATTTCATGGCTGGGCTTATCGTTTTTGCTCGCGCGTCCAGAGCCCCCCGGAAGATGCCCGGAAAGCCCAACACATTATTTACCTGGTTTGGTAGATCAGACCTTCCGGTGCCAACTACAGCCGCACCCCCTTTTATCGCCTCTTCAGGCATAATCTCAGGAATAGGATTCGCCAATCCAAATATGATGGCATCCTTTTCCATCGTCCTCACATCTTCAGCCGTCAATAGATTTCCCTGACTTACGCCGATAAAAACATCTGCACCCATGATCGCATCTTTCAATTTACCAGCCTTATTATCAGGATTAGTGTATTTCAGCATTTCTTTTTTAGTGTCATTGAGATCATCCCTTCCTGCATGTAAAATGCCTTTGCTATCGCACATGATGACCTCCCTAACGGACACACAGGCATCCGTATCGCTATGGTCTACACAACGCAACAAACGAGCGATAGCAACGCCCGCAGCCCCCGCGCCATTAATGACCACTTTTAGCTGAAATAAACTTTTGCGAACAACCTTGCTGGCATTCAAAAGAGCCGCTAAGACGACGATGGCGGTCCCATGCTGATCATCATGAAAAACTGGAATTCCGATGTCCTGAAGACGCTCTTCAATTTCAAAACTTCTTGGAGCGGAAATATCTTCAAGATTTATGCCCCCGAATACTGGTGCGATCAGTTTTACCGTCTGTACGATCTCATCTACATCCTGAGTGTCCAGGCAAATAGGGAAGGCGTCGATCCCGGCAAAGCGCTTAAAAAGCATGGCTTTTCCCTCCATGACCGGTATTGAGGCATGGGCCCCCAGATTTCCGAGTCCCAGGACTGCAGAACCATCGGTCACGATCGCTACTGTATTTCCTTTGATGGTATAATCCCATACTTTTTCCGGATGAGCATATATCTCTTTACAGGGTTCAGC
>JABDJM010000311.1 GCA_013002475.1 Saprospiraceae bacterium
ATCCAACTTTAGGAGGATTTTTCTTCCGTGATTTGCCTTTGTATTCCGCAATGATAAAAGCGGGTGGCCATTCCGATCCCCGATTAACAGCAAGCAATGCATCTAAACCTTTTTTCTCAATTTGAGCTTTGCTCAAAACTGTTACTTTATACCCATGAGTTTTTCCCGAGGTCTTTGCAAAATTCGCAAGGTCCTCTGGTCTAAGTTTATTTCCTGGCAGGTTGACTAGGTCCATCGCAAAAGACTGGGCTTCCCAAACTTCTTTACATTTCCGGGCCACTATTCGCTGATCCCTTGAAACCTCACTTTGGATGATTAGCTCTCCAGCTTCTTTTTTGCTCCGATCTCCTTTGAACAAACCAACTTCATACTGAGCCATTAATAATGCCTGGATGGTTTCCTCAAAAAACTTGGTTGTTCCGGAGCCAAAATAAAGACCGATATCCTCACCGGTTTTTACTCGTTTTGATCTCGATCGAAGGATCCTTTTCCTTAAGGAACCAGGGATGTCCTTTCTGCTGACCCAATAAATGCAACAAAAATTCCCTTGACTGTTTACAAAGGAAAGATCCTTTTCATCGCTTAGTACCTTTTCCGGAAGTGCGGATTGGGAAGCCAGTCGTTTAGGATTGCTCCCTTTCAAGAAAATGAAGAACCTTTTGTTTGGTTGTGCTTTAGAATTGAAACCGATATTCATATAATTCATTTTTGGAAAAACAGCCACTCAACCGCTATCGGAAAGACTGTTCCCCAGTAATATTCACTGTGTTCACCTTCAGGGTTAATATGCACCTTTACAGAAGTTTGATGAGATTCATCCTCCTGTAGTTTTGCCAACCTCTTTTCAAGGGAAAATACCTGATCGACTAATTTTTTGCTTTCCAGTGCTCCTGCATATATAAAGATCCTCCTCGCAAAAGGATCTTGAAAGAGTTCCGGGTCAAATTTCATTTTTGGAGCCACCCAAAGGGAAGGAGAAAAGATCATCCATTTTGAGAATACTTCCGGATACATCTTTCCTGCATACAAACTGATCAAACCACCCATGGAGCTGCCTCCAATTCCAGTATTTTCCGGTCCGGATAGGGTCCGAAAGTTATTATCCACATGAGGTTTCAAAGTATCGGCCAGGAACCTGCTGTATTTTTTACCATGACCAACACCAATCTTGGTGGGTCGGCTGGGGGTGAATTCTTCAATCCTTTCTCCGCCACCATGATCAATGGCAATGATTATTATGTCCCCCATCCCTTTCTCTGCCATGACCGCCAGCTTTTTCCGAACACCCCAGGTGCCAAAGCCTGTGCCCTTCCCAAAAAGATTTTGCCCGTCCTGAAGATATAGCACGGGATACCTCTTTTCTGTCTTATAGTAATCGTGAGGAAGGATGGCAGCTATACGCCTCGTTTTAATAAGTTGAGGGATTTCAAAGTCATCACTGATAACCTCAACTTCCGGGTAATATTCCTCAGGATAGGATTTTCCTTCAGCGGCCCAACGAGGAACATAATCCATGATCTTTTCTTGATTTGGGTTTACCCTTCTGTTAGGGGTTCGGTTGCCATAAACGTCTAATTCCACATCTTCCCAGGTACCCCGGATATATTTGTATTCTATTGGGGAGATTAATTTTTGAGAATCCGCCACTCGAAACTGAAATTTCCCTTTTCCAACTTCGTCCATGATCCAGCTGGTTTCATCAGCTCTCCAATTGTTGAAATTCCCTGAAATGTAAACAGGCCGGGAGTCCCCGGGCTCAGTTTCCAATTCAAATACGATCTCTGTCATCATCCTGTCCATTAGAGGCACAAAAGTAAATATTTTGCACCCTAACATTTTATTTCATAACCCTAGTTTGGAATAACTTTTGTGACATTTCTGTGGGCCCATATTAATTCTTGACCCACACAATGAGGTATCTCCAGCGCTCCATCGCCACGCTGGCTCTGTTCGCAGTAGCTTCCTGGCTTTTCGCCAATAGCCCTTCCCGGCTTGATAGCCTGAAGAATGTCCTGGATCAGGAGGCTCCCTACTGGACTCCTGAAGACCTTATCCCTTTATTTCTGGACCTTGGCAAAGCTTATATTGATTCAGGTGATCCGGACAATGCCCTCAATACCTTGGACCAGGGGATCAATCTTTCTACTGCCAATAAGATGTTTGGCCTCTTGCAGGAGCTTAGATTGGAAAAAGGAAGGGCCTACTTGAAAAAAGATATGGTAGAAGATGCCCGGGTGTTATTCCAGGAATGTCTGACGGGCTCATCTCAGGAACAATCTCTTTCCGAGGCTCAGGCTCATCAATATTTGAGTGAAATTTTCTTTCTAAGGGGAGCCTTCGATGATGCTTACAGGCATGCCATCGATAATTTACTTATCCGTGAAAAAAGACAAGATACTTTGGCTATGTCAGCTGCCCTTATCCAGATCGGAGACATACATTTCGAGCAGGATAACTTTCGCTTGGCTTTGAGAAAGTATGACTCAGCGCTTGATCTGCAAAAAGGAATGTCAAATGAAGAATCTCTTTTGCCGCTTTACACAGCGCTGGCAAGGGTCCACAAAAAGCTTGGGAGAAAAGATAAAGCACTACGGTACAATAAAAAAGCCCTGGCGATAGCCGATAAACTGAAAGACCGGCAAGGAATCGCTGAGGGAAAAGCAAATAACGCTGAGCTTTACATTCAACTGGGTTTGTATGAAGCGGCAGTGCAGGAATATGAGGATGCGAATCTCATTTTTGAGGATTTCGATGACCGTCAGGGTCAAGTAAAGTCTAATACAGGAATCGGAAAAGCCTATTTGCTGGCAGGTGACCCGGATCAGGCTTTGTATTTCTTAGATGAGGCTTCCTGTCTGGCTGAGTCATCAACTGAGGAAAGACAACAACTATCG
>JABDJM010000313.1 GCA_013002475.1 Saprospiraceae bacterium
ACTGAACAAGCGAAGGAACTGCGGGATGAATTGGGAGCTGAAATTGACGATTGGTTAAAAACTTTTAACCAGGCCATGGACGAAGAGTTGCCGGCACTTAACCAGTTAATCAGGGAACAACAAATTGACTTTATCAGAAGAAAAGTCAAGGAAAAAGATTTGGTTAAGCCTTAGAGCTGATATGGCACGACGGATCATTTTGATGGGAGTTTCCGGTGTTGGAAAAACAACCATTGGAAAATTACTAGCATCAGGAACAAGCGCAATGTTTGTTGAGGGTGATGATTACCATCCTCCAGAAAACATTCGAAAAATGACTTCCGGGACTCCATTAGAGGATGAGGATCGCTGGCCCTGGCTCCTAGCCTTAGCCAAAGAGATCAAGCGGAATCCTGCTTGTGTGGTGGCATGTTCAGCGCTAAAAAAAAGTTACAGGACCTATCTAAGTAAGCAGACAGGAGAGGATTTGTTTTTTGTACAGCTCGTTGCCGGTGCCGATCAGATTCAAGAGAGAATGAAAAGCAGGGCTGGACATTTTATGCCACCTGAATTGCTAGACTCCCAATTTTCAAGTTTAGAGGACCTCGATAACGAACCGGGAATATTTGTTAAAAATTCAGGCACTCCAGAAAGTGTCGCTGAGCAAATAATTTCTACCGTCCCCTCGGAGATTGGCATAGTTGGCCTTGGTCCCATGGGTGCAAACCTTGCCCGGAACTTTGCAGGCAAAGGCTACTGGACTTCAATCTTTAATCGGGAATCCCCACCTCTTGAAGTTGATGTGGCTTCCTCCCTGAAAGAGGCGCATCAAGAGCTTAAAACTGCAAAGGGATTTTCAGATCTTCCCCAGTTTATTCAAAGTCTGGAGCGCCCCAGAAAAATATTTCTGATGGTAAAAGCCGGAGAGGTTGTTGATCAATACAATGCCCAGATTCTGCCACATTTGGACGAAGGCGACATCATTCTGGATTGTGGAAATTCCCATTATAAGGATACCCAAAAACGACAAGCCATTTGCGAGAGTCAGGGGATCCATTACTATGGCGTAGGAGTAAGTGGTGGCCTGGAAGGGGCCCTGAAGGGCCCATCCATAATGCCCGCAGGAAACAAGGAAACTTTCGTAAGCCTGGAACCCATCCTTGGAAGCATCGCTGCCAGGGACCCGCAGGGAAAACCCTGCTCCGCCTGGATCGGAAAAAGCGGTGCAGGCCATTTTGTCAAAATGGTCCACAATGGAATTGAGTATGCAGAAATGCAATTACTTGCAGAACTATCCTCCTATTACAAATACAATAAAGGACTTTCGAATCCAGATCTCGCCGAACTTTTCGAAGAGTGGAGCAAAGGAAAGAACCAGTCTTTCTTGCTAGCGGCTACCGCCAGGATTTTCAAGCAACAAACAGATGGTGGTTACCTCGTTGATCAAATTGTGGACCAAGCAGCACATAAAGGAACAGGCGCCTGGACCAGCCAGGAAGCCTTGAGCTACGGAGTGGCTGTCCCGGCTTTAACTGCCGGCGTAAATGCCCGTTTTCAATCCCAAAGGGAATTCCAAATCAAAACAGATGGATCTACGGTTAAGCCGGAGTCACTTCCTTCTGATGAGGAAATACATGATGCCTATTTTTCGGCACGCGTACTAAATCATCAGCAGGGCCTGAATTTGATTCGCAAAGCGGACCAGGAAAATGGATGGGGAGTAAATCTTAAGGAGCTTGCTCGGATTTGGACAGCTGGATGCATAATTCGTTCTGGGCTAATGGAGACCTTGTCAAAGGATCCGGATTCTATCCAGATAGACCTTGCTAGTCTAAAAGGCGTATGTCTTAGTTTTTTGGAACAGGATCTTTATGCACCCTGCTTTCAGGCAAATTATCAATTCTCTTTAGGCTTGACCAGTGAAAACTTCATGGCCAATCTCATCCAGGCCCAAAGAGATTTTTTTGGGGCTCATGGAATTGTGGTAACTGAAGACAAAGCAGCAGGATCTTTTACTTTTAACTGGGACAAATAATTATGGACTTAACTTTGCTTCTCTCCATCCTGGCAGGTATTGTTCTCTTGCTGATCCTTATTCTAAAACTGAGGATCCCGGCTTTCATCTCCTTGTTGATCTCAAGCATCGTCGTAGGCATACTGGCGGGTATGCAGCCAAAGATAATCGTGGATACGGTTATCTCCGGAATGGGGAACACCCTTGGATTTGTAGCTACGGTTGTGGGTTTGGGAGCAATGTTTGGGGCCATACTTGAAAAGACAGGCGGAGCCCGGTCTATTGCTGCCACTCTTCTGAAGAGCTTTGGAACAAAGCGGTCGCCCTGGGCCATGGCCCTCACAGGATTTGTCGTGGCCATTCCAGTATTTTTTGATGTAGCCTTTATTATCCTGGTCCCTGTCATTTATGCTTTACAGAAAAGTAGTTCAAAATCATTGCTGGCCTATGCCATGCCTCTTTTGGCAGGATTGGGGATCACGCACGCTTTCATTCCGCCAACCCCCGGACCGGTAGCCGTTGCAGAGATCTTGCAAGCAGACCTTGGATGGGTTATTCTTGCAGGGTTGATAGCTGGCATCCCTACCCTGTTGGTCAGTGGAATTTGGTTTGGTAAGAGAATATCCAGAACCATATTTCTGGAGGCTCCGGAAGGGCATGAGCAAGAAGAGCAGTCAACAGATTTGCCAAAGGCCGCAGGCATCTTTGCTATTATCGGTTTTCCAATTCTGTTAATCATTCTTGCCACCCTGATCAGGTCGGAAGTCCTTCCTTCCGGCGGCCTCTCAAAATGGAGTGAATTGATCGGCCATCCAATTACCGCACTAATCCTAGCAAACCTGATAGCCTGGTATGACCTGGGCTTAAAAAGAGGTTTCACTTCCAAGCAGCTTTTAGAAATTACCGGAAAATCCCTTGCCCCGGCAGGCACCATAATTTTACTTACAGGTGCCGGAGGTGTATTCAAAGAAATGCTGATCGCCACAGGTGGGGGTAAAATGATGGCAGAGAGCCTGACAAGCCTGGGGATACCTTTGATCCTTTTTGCTTTTTTGGCGGCGGCGATAATTCGGGTCTTGCAGGGATCGGCTACCGTAGCTATGATCACAGGTGCAGGGTTGGTTGCTCCATTACTCTTGGAGACGAACCTGGCAC
>JABDJM010000471.1 GCA_013002475.1 Saprospiraceae bacterium
TCCCTGGGGCTTAGCGCAACCTACCTTTCAAAGGCTTGTCCCACCGCTCAAGTTATCAGCCTGGAAGGTTGTCCTACAGTAGCTAATTATGCAAGGGGTGTATTTTCTGAAGCAGGAACGAAGGTGGATCTACGGGTCGGAAACTTCAGCGACACCCTGGTCCCCGCATTGGATTCTGCAAAACCACTAGACCTGGTTTTTGTAGATGGCAACCACAAGCGAAAGGCCACACTCGACTATTGGAAAAAGATCAAACCACGATTATCGAAGGATGCAGTGGTCATCTTTGATGACATCCACTGGTCAAAGGGAATGGAAAAATCCTGGAAGAAGATCATCCAACAGGATGGCAACAAACAATCGATCGATCTTTTTGCCATGGGCATTATCCATTGGCAACCAGATAGCAAATCAGAACCTACTCACGCAAGTCTGATCCCTACAAAATTTAAATGGTGGAACTGGGGGATCTTTGCTTAGGAGCCAGAGGGTGGATCAATAAGTTCGTAACTGGTGCTTCTTCCTCCGGATTCTGACTTCTTCAACACACCTTTTTTCATGAGATCCTGAATGTCCCTTAAGGCACTATCCTGAGAACACTTGTTGATCTTTGCCCACTTGCTTGTGGTTAGCTTGCCAAAAAAACCTCCAAAAAGTAGCTCAATTATTTTTTTCTGCCTCTTGTTAAAGGTGCTTGCTTTATGTTCATTCCAGAACATGTGCTTGGAGATAATTTTTTGAACAATTTCACTGGAAGAGTCTATCGCCTTTTCCATACAACCAAGGAACCATTGCAACCAATCCGTTATATCCAGACTTCCCTTTTGGGCAGATTCCAACATTTCATAATACTCCTTCTTCTGCAGATTAATTTGACTGGAAATACTATAAAACCTTTGCGTCTTTTTTTCTGACCTGCAAAGCATCATGTCAGTTATCGCCCGGGCGATTCTCCCATTTCCATCTTCGAAGGGATGTATGGTCACAAACCATAAATGGGATATGGCCGCTTTTAATACCGGATCAATGTTATTCTCTGAATTGACCCAGTGAAAAAACTTCTCCATTTCATTTGAAATCTTTTCTGCAGGTGGTGCCTGGAAATGTACAGTCTCTTTCCCCATGGGGCCAGAAACGACTTGCATGGGACCAGTAGAATTATCTCTCCAATCACCCACAATGATTTTGTTTAATCCACTTCTGCCGGATGGAAACAAAGCTGAATGCCAGCCGAATAATCTTTCCTCATTCAGAACATCGCTCCATTGTTGAGTTGCATTCATCATCATTTCAACTACTCCATCGACATGCCTTTCACTCTCAACCAAGCCACCAATATCGATCCCTAATTTTCTGGCAACGGAGGACCTGACCTGTCCTGTGTCCAGGATCTCACCTTCGATTTCGCTAGACTTAATCACATCCTGAGAAAGCGTTTCCAAATAGGCCTCGTTCTGTAGGTTAAAGCCTATAGACCCCATTTTTCCAGTGAGGATTCCCTGCTTATTTCGAACCACAGATAGAAGGCCTAATAGGTTGTCAGCATCCCAAAATAAATTGGGCCAGTCCTTTCGATTATAGATGTATGCGCTCATTCTCCGCAAATTATGCGGTGAATATGCGGATTATTCTCCGCAAAATCAATAAAATCCGCAAACTTTGCGGTGAATAGAATTGTTATTCTCCGAAATCGGCTAGCTTCCCTTTGACGAACGGAAGCCGATCCCCTTCTTATTGAAAATAAATCCTTCCTTGGATAGCTTGAGATAGTCGACATCAACCATCTTGATCAGATACATATCTTCCAGGTCTCTGCCCTCAGGACTTAAGCCAGCCAGACGCAAGTTTTGATTCTTAATTACATCTGCAACGATGGAGCGGACGGTTCTGGCATTGCCAAAATATTTGTCGCGGTATCCGAAAAGAAAATGGAAGTACTTATTGAGATGGTCGTAGGACTCTTTATTAAGCGTGTAGCCTTTATCCTTCAGCATGATCACACCGATCTCCATTAGTTCGGCAGGCTGATAATCCTCAAATCGAAGGACCTTATCAAAGCGGCTGTTCAAGCCTGGATTTGCTTTCAGGAAGGATTCCATGTTATCGGGATACCCGGCAACAAAAACGAAGAATTGTCCTCGCAGATCTTCCATCCTTTTTAGCAGCGTTTGGATCGCTTCGTTACCAAAGTCTCCATGGGCTCCACGCGCTCCTGCCTGGGTGAGTGCGTAGGCTTCATCAATGAAAAGTACACCGCCTATGGATTCCTCAATTTTTTCGGCAGTCTTGATCGCAGTTTGTCCAACGAAGCCTGCACCCAGTCCCTGGCGATCAGTTTCGACCATATGCCCTCTTTCAAGGATACCAAGTGCTTTATAAATATTCGTAAGGATCCGGGCAACGGTAGTTTTTCCTGTTCCGGGATTTCCGATAAAGACAGTATGCAGATAGAATGAGTTGAGCACATTCTTTTTGGACAACTGATAGTACTTGACCAGCTCAACCATTTCATGAATGGTCTCCTTCACCTTGTGTAGGCCGATCAGGCTGTTCAACTCGCCCAAGGCTTTATCAAGCAATCCCTGATCAACCGGGATCTCCGGCAATCCTTTGGATGGTCTGAGTCTAATTTTCTCGACATCCTTGAGTTCGATCACTGAGATCTCTTTTTTGTCAAGGTCTCTTGGATTTTCATGACCCATTACTCGAAGACCTAGCTGGATCTTTGCCTGTTCAATGATATCATGGACATAGCGGGCGTTTCCAAAAGACCGGTCCCTTGATCGATAGGCATCCAAAATCATTTCCTCCACCTTTTCGTAGGCATCAGTTGTGAATTCAACGATCTTATTTCCTGCAGCATACCGTCCGATCTCGGAAAGCTCCTGAGGAAGGTAATCATCAAATTCAAAGTATAATTTGAATCGGGATTTTAGTCCAGGATTGCTATCGAGAAAATGTCTCATTTCGCGAGGATAGCCTGCAACAATAACCGCCATATCACCCGGGCCGTTAGACATCTCTTTCACCAGGATCTCTAT
>JABDJM010000333.1 GCA_013002475.1 Saprospiraceae bacterium
GCTCAGATCAGGACTGGCAGATCGATTTCGGTAGAAGTAACCAGTTTATCTATACGGAGAACATTTATGCGGGCTACCTGAGTGCTGATTATGCCAAGGATAAATTCTCAGTTAATGCTGGTCTTCGTTATGAGTATACCGACGCAGCAGGATATTCCGTTACTCTTGATAGTACTACGCTGCAGGACTATGGTAACTTTTTTCCAAGTCTTGGTGTAAGTGGTCCTGTTACCGATAAGCTTGGGTGGTCGGCCAGTTATTCCTACCGCATTAACAGACCAAATTACCGTAGCTTAAATCCATTTATCATTTATTTAGATCCCTTAACCTATCAACGAGGGAACCCTTTCCTAACTCCGGAGTTTATTCATACCGGAAAAGTGAGTCTGTCCTACGAAGGGCAACCGTTCTTTAATCTGGAATATCAGCACACTAATGACGCCATAGAGTTGGTGACAGAGCAGGATGACGCTACAGGGGCCACCTTTGCTTACGACACCAACTTTGACCAAATGAAACGATATGGTGGATCGATGTTCTTTCCTTTGTCTTTCATTCCCAAAACTGATGGGTTTGGAGGTGTAATGGCGTTTTATAATGAATATAGTTCTGAGTATCTGAATGCTCAATTCGAGCAAGGAAAATGGAATGTGGTGGCCTTCATAAACGCTCAATTAGAGTTACCCTGGGAGGTAAAAGGTGAGGTGAATTTTTGGTGGGTGAGCGGAGGACAGGAAGGATTGATCCAATATGATCCTATGTATGGAACTAGTTTTGGTTTGCAGCGGAACTTCTTAAATGATCAATTGGAGGTTGGCATAGAATGGGATGACCCGATCGTTAAATATTGGCAGGGAGAGATCCTGTATCAAAATATGGACCTGAATATTGAGAGCCGATGGGATGTAAGAGAGCTAAGCATTAACCTTAAATACAAGTTTGGAAATCGCTACATGAAGAATAGGGAAAACCGCCGAAGGGCAAGTTCCGACCTTGAAAAGCGAGCGAATAGCGGCAATTAATGCGGAAGCTTATCCTTCACTAATCCATACACGTAAGTTCCTAGGATTGCACTTAGGATCACAAAAAGGATAGTAATTGTTCCATGCCCAAGAAGTGTGAACATAGGACCAGGGCAGGCACCAGTCATAGCCCATCCCAGGCCAAAGATCGTCCCTCCGATCAGATACCTTGGAATGCTCATGTCCTTGGGATTTAACTTGAGGTCTTCACCATACATGCTCTTCATATTGAACCTTTTGATCAACGCAACGAGGATTGCACCTACGATGACCGCTGTTCCAATGATCCCATACATGTGAAAGCTTTCAAAGCGGAACATTTCCTGGATTCGAAACCAGGAGACAGCTTCAGACTTGGTCATGATGATTCCAAAAAGGATTCCGACAAAAAGGTATTTAATGAATTTCATGACTTATCAGTTGAGGAAGAAGTTTGGTAAAATAACCCAGGCCATAAGCAGCCCCCCAATAAAAAATCCAATCACTGCGATGAGAGAGGGAAGCTGAAGATTGCTCAGTCCGCTGATAGCATGCCCCGAAGTGCAACCACCTGCATACCGGGTTCCAAATCCGACCAGGAAGCCTCCAAGGATCAGGATGATCCAGTTACGAACCATGGAAAGATCATCAAAGATCTCTGCCGGAACGAATCCATAGCCTTCATCCATAGTTTGGGGAGTGGAGATACCATGCTGGCTGAGATAAGCTTGAGTTGCTTCAGAGATCTGAACGGGTTCAGGGCTTGCCAGGAACTTAATGGCTATATAGCCTCCGATCACTGCCCCGCCTACAAACACCAAATTCCATATTTGATCCTGCCATTTGAAATCAAAAAAGTCGCAATGGCTTCCAGCCCCGCACATGGCAATAAAGGTCCTGAGGTTCCCTGAAACGCCAAACTCTCCGCCGAATCTTAATAATGTGATCATGACCAGGGTAATGGCCGTTCCGGACACAGCCCAATGCCAGGGCTGTGAGATAAATTCTATTAGACCCATATTTTCTAAAGATTAAGTCTCTTGTGTCTTCGCACTTTCGCGACGCATATCAGTGATGACTACTTGGTAGTAAAAGATAAATATTACAAAGATTACGCTAAGGGTAAAAGGGACCCAAAACATGAGATCAGAAAAGCGCATCGGCCGGGTATTGTTGCTGGCCCAATAGGCTTCAGGCCGTTGTATTGGATTGTCTGAATCAGCCTGAGGCCTACTGGCAAACTGCACATAATCAAGGATCAAACCGATCTCCTGATCGTTCACTTTTTGATTCGGCATAGGGACCTGATTGAATTCATTAAACAAACTTACCGCCGTCTCATCCCCGGCTTCCACCATGGCCTGAGAGCCTTTGATAAATTTATAAATCCAGACACTATCGCGCCGCTCTTCTACCCCTTTTAGGGCGGGCCCAACCAACTTCTGATCTATCGCATGACAAGCCTTACAATTATTCTTAAAAAGTGTTTTGCCCACCGTTAATAGGGAGTCAGCCTCTGTGTTGGCAGAAAGACTAACACTAAACAAAAGCAAAAGCAGAGTGAATAATGAATTTCTCATTGAGCTTAAATTAATTTCTTAATGTCTTGTAAACAATCTGAAATATTAGGGGCATCTGTCCCTACATAAAAACCTCGGATCTTTCCTTCCTGGTCAAGAAGAACCACATTTTCCGAGTGAATAAAATCATACTCATCGCCTCCTCCGTCCGAGGCTGAAATCAGAAACCCCTTTCTGGCCATCCTGTACAACAGCTTTTTGTCACCCGTTAGAAAATGCCAGCTGTCATGATTTACATTATACGTACTCGCGTATTTCTTAAGCCTTTCAGGAGTGTCCCGCTTGGGATCAACAGTCAGACTCAACATCACGATGTTCTCATCTTGTCGGACAACATCGTGTATTAATTGCAAATTGCGCGTCATCTTTGGGCAGATAGATGGGCATGATGTAAAAAAATAGTTCGCTATTACCACCTTGCCTTCTAAATCCTTTCTTGTTACCTCCTTACCTAATTGATCGGTAAATGAAAAATCTGGAAGACCATGGTCTTCTTCTCCAAAGTATGGCAGTGCGGATTCATCTCCTATTTTTTCAATGGCATAATAGGAGACCCCTGATACTAGTAAAACCGTGATTACAAAAAGCCATTTTGCCATTTTCTATTCTTCTGTGGGTGGAGCTGGAGGTTCATACAATTCCAGGGGTGCCGGATTATCCGGGGCGTAGGGTTCTGCACCAGGGCCCGTAAAGTTCAATACATCCCGAAGGGCAGGTACATAAGCGAGAATAATCAGTAATCCCATTATTACCAACCAAGGTCTAAAACTGTCCAGGATACCAACTCTTGGCTCATCATGAAGGACTTCGTATTCTGGAAATTCCATGACGGATTCCTTCGTCTTCTTTGTGAAGACCATCTTAATTAGAACCAAAAATAACAAGGCTGCTGCAGCGAACATCATGCATCCTCCCACAACACCAAGAGTTTCCCAAAGCACCCAATCTGGTCTGAATAAAGGACTGTCCGGATTTAGGTAACTAAGCCCCATGTTAGTTCTACGAGGTGCCCCAAGCAAACCACTAACGGATAAGCCCAAAGAAAAAGTAAGCATCCCAACGGTCCATAAATAGGGGACTATAGTTGCAATCCTTTTATACGCTATATCCTTTCCGGTAACCTTTTCAAGCATATATAAGGTCATTCCCAGAATGCCCAGAAATACCGGGCCAGCAATCGTCATATGGAAGTGTCCGGGGATCCAGGCGGTATTGTGAACAACGTTATTGAGCGAATAACTAGCATTAACCAATCCTGTAAATC
>JABDJM010000360.1 GCA_013002475.1 Saprospiraceae bacterium
AACTCTTGCTAACCTGCGCATTCATCAAAACAAAGGAGCGAGAGTATTCGTCCAATTGAAATTCTGCGGGATTAGAACCCGTAAACGGGATTCGTTTTTTTCCCTGCCAGTTCAATGTATAATCAAAGCTCCAACTGTCGCTAGTTTCATATCCGAAATTGATGAAGGCCCGGTTTCGGGAGGTCAATGGCTTTTCCAGCAAGCCTCTCGTGTAATCAGTTTTTACATCAAACAATCGATAGGCAATTCGAAGATCCAATCTTTTGATCAACTCATAGTCTACCTGAAATTGAAGGCTGTTTGAGAAAGACTTTCCCTGAAGATTATAGATCCTGACTTCATTTGGAGAGCTATCCACATCTACCACAACCTGATCCTGAAAATCTGTTCGGAAAAAATCAACACTGATCATTCCTTCCCGATAGTCAAGTGTAAAATCCTGAGAAAGTGATACACCATAGTTCCAGGCTATTTCAGGGTTTAGACCGTAAGGGTTGTCGTTGTCCCTTGAAAAGATCAGCCAATTACGGTTGCTGGCAAACAGGGCAAAGTTTTCAGCGAAAATATTTGCGGTCCGTTGTCCTCGTCCCGCCGACGCCCGGATCACTGTTCCGGAATTTGGAGCATACCTTGCATGGACTCTAGGAGTTGCAAAAAAGCCATAGTTGTTATGATAATCTCCACGCAGTCCTAACACCACAGCAAACTCTTCGCCCTTTGTATAGGTGTATTCTGCAAATGCTCCAGGCACTGACTCATTCCTTTCATAATGCCCGAAACCTAAATGCTCCTCATAGGTATCCAGCTGATAACTCAGTCCGGCCTTGATAGTATTATTTGTATTTCCGAGGATGCCATTATAAATCAGGTTTGCATAAAACAAGTTTTGATCCGCATTAAATGGCTGATTTCCAAACTGACTGATCTGCGAATGATCCATCGCGGATAGTTGAAGGCCGACAGATTCCCAGGGCTTGGCCTCATTTACCCAACCAATTTTTGCCCAGGCCTCCATTCTGTCATTATTCAGATCCAAACCCCACAGGTTGGGATTGTTTTCTTCAGAAAGACCATCGTAATCAAGTTGTCCTCCAAAGTGATTGCTGGTGGTATACTTTACTCCAAATTGACTTCTTATTCCTTTATCACCAATGTATCTCCACCGGTTTAAAAGGATTAAATCCTTTTTCAAAGGATTGTCCATAAAGCCATCATCATTGGAATCATTCTTCCTTGAATTCTGACTGTAATGAGCCAGAAGTCCTGTATGAAGTTTCGGAGAAAAGGAATGAGCTGCATGGACATTGGCTTCTGCCCTGCCCATAATGTTCCCGTACAGATTGACGAAGACCCTTTCTGTCTCCTCTGGTTTTTCCAGTTCAACATTGATCTGTCCGGCAATTGATTCAAATCCATTTACTACCGAGCCTGCCCCTTTGTTCAACTGTATGCTTTCCACCCAGGTGCCCGGAGAATGACTGAGACCATTCAAAGCTGACAGGCCTCTAATATCAGGGATCATCTCCCGGGTCATTTGAGTATAGGGTCCGGCTAAGCCAAGAAGTTGGATCTGCCGGGTACCGGTTACCGCATCGGTAAAACTTACATCTACACTGGGGCTGGTTTCAAAGCTTTCGCTGAGGTTGCAGCAGGCAGCCTTTGCCAACTCTTTTTCGGTAATCTTTTCAGTCTTTAGTGGATTCATGTATGAAACCTCCGTTGACCTTTTTCTGGACTTAACAGTTACCTCATCGAGGTTAACGCCAGCATCCAAAGTCAGGGTCAGGAACAATTGTTCTCCAACCAAAAGCGTATCGTTTTCAAAAGCTATATGTGAGATGACCAGCTGATCAGTATGCTTAACCTTTTCGAGAGAAAACATTCCGAACTCATCGGTAATAGCCATGGTAGTTCCGTCCACCCAAAAGATGTTCGCACCTATCAAGGGTTCTGTTTCTCCATCTTTTCTTTCTAAAATTTGCCCGGACACGGATCCTTGATCCTGGGCTTTGACCTGTTGCATCCCTAGACACAAGAAGATCAATGACAGTAGAAAAATTCTCATGAATTAGTGAACTTCTATACCATCCTTGTACCGACAGCAACTTGGCAACTCCTTGTAAGCTTCATCGGGAGCTTCCACTAAAGAGGTGTCATAGCCTGCATTTGCTATGGCATTATGAATATCTAGTGGGGTTATCTTGCTGGGCTTGAAAATCACCTTGATCATCTGGGTGTTCTTGTCCCATTGGGCAAACTTCACTCCTTTTGTCAAAGCGGCATTCTCGATTCGCTTTTTGCACATCTTACAAACGCCGGAAACTTCAAAATTGATTTCCGCAACGCCTGATTCGGTCTGAGCATTGGACTCAGTGGGCAAAAAGAAAAACACTGCAAAAAGTGATGAGATAAAAAATATGTGTCGCATGATAATTTGATTAATAGTTAAATGAAAAGTTATCGTCACAGGTGACGATCATCAAAAGCAACTATTAACCATAATAGGTAAGAGAACCCATTCTTATCCTTCTTTGTTGGGAACCTATGGGAGGCGGATTAGCAAAAAGAGCAGGGACCTCTTTTAAAACTCTAAATGAAATCAGATCATCCTCAATGATGGGAGAATAATTTGGTACGAATTCTATATCCGACAAGATCGGAGCATGGACTATCAATTGGTCCACATCCATTTGGATCTCTAATGAGGTGTCAGAGCAGCAATCATCCATTCCCTTCTTTGAATCGCAACAGCAATCCGGTGCAGGGAAGGCTATGCGCACTCCGACTAACTTATCTCCACAGTAATGCGCATTAAGGGTTACCCCCAATGACAGTGAGAGGAAAAAAATAGAAAATGCCAGAATGCCTGTTTTTCGCATAATCACCCTAAAATAAGATGGTTTCTTACCTAAATCAACGAAAATCAAGCCAATTAGGATTTAGTTAACAGGCATAATTTTTCCAAAAAACCCACATTTTGATTGATTTGGAGGAGAATATTGGGCCAAAACACCTAAATCAGGAAATTGTCCGAGAGATTTAACCGGGGCTCAACCCTGGTGCTTGTTGACCAAGAACCTCTCTGAGGGCCTTCATAGTTTTCATAGGAGCCACCCCTACTCCCAGATTAACTACCCAAGCTGGAAGGTAACCGCCGGGATCTGTTTGAGCCTCATATTGGATCTGCAAGGTTCCATTGTTCAGGTCCCGGATGTCCCAGCTTGATTCAAATTCATTGATTCTAATGATCCCTTTTTGAATAGGAAATTTCGCCGGAGCAGAGCGTGACACAGATTGAACATGCTTTCCTTGTTCAGTAATTTTTTGGACTGAATGTACTACGAGGTCACGATCTGATATTGGAAACGGAAAATCGGACTCTGTGTAATAATAGAATTCGTTTTCGGAAACGGTTTCCAGCCTTTTGGCTAATTCGCATTTGTAGACCCAATTCAGATACCCCGGAACATCGTTCAATACAGAATCAAGAGTTTCCATTTCAGCAAAGAGGTTCATCTCGATCCTGACCGCTTTTATCGGATTATCTTCCGACAATCTGGTAAAAACAGAAATGCCCTCATCCTTATTCACCAACTCCCATGCTCCGGAGGGGTCATCCCCAACCTCGGGGGAAAAAAGAAACAGGGAGATAAGCAGAAGAATTCTCATACAAGGATCCAAAGATAAAAAGGATTTGCCCTTGTTCTTTTTCCGGAAGAACATTTAATCAAAATGCAACCTTCCCTTCCAATAGGCCCTCTAAAAACTGAGCCCCTCGATCGTGGATCCCATCCAAAAACCGTTCACCTCCTCTTTAAGAGGCCAAAACCAGGGATATGAAACCAGCATACCGAGTCTTATTTTTTCTTTCACTCTGCTTCCTGATCTCTAACTCGCTTTATTCCCAAACTAATAAACACAAAGTCTCAAAAGGTGCAGAGGAGTTATCTGTTCATTCCCTAGATGAGATTCAACGGGATCAACTGAATAACCTAAAATACTTGTACGAACAAAAGCAGGATCGTATCCTAAAAAACACAGAAGGAGAAGAGGAGATGGCAACCAAACTTCAAAGGCTCAGGGATCAGTATCAGCTTCAGGTCTCAAAGATCCTGTCCAAAGGTCAGTTCGAAAAATGGAAGGCTATGCAACCTCATGAACAAAATATCCTTCTAACAAATAATCACAATAACCATTAAGCGTCCTGAACCCTTAGGGTTAAAACCTTAATGGCTCCACTAGTTATTATTTAGGATCAGCGATTGGTAGAAAGGATGACCCGCAACTCACTGAGTGCGGGTTATCTGTTTGAAAGCTTCTGTATCTTGCCAGCTGTGTATTTGTTAAAAACTGAAAGGCTGGGGATCAGGAAATTCTTCATGGAGGATGCACCCTTCTTGTTTGACTTAGTTAACTCTCCCGGATGGTTAGAACATATAGGTGACAGAGATATAAAAACTCTTCAGGCTGCCAAAGAATACCTTCAATCGCGCTATCTGGAAGGGTATCAAGAAGAAGGTTTTGGGTTTTACGTTTTGGAATTGCTTTCGGATAGGGTTAAGGTCGGGACCTCGGGTTTTATTAAGCGTGATTTTTTAGAAGAGATCGATGTAGGATTTGCTCTCTTACCGGAGCATGAGGGCAAGGGCTATGCCTTTGAAGCCACCTCAGCTATTATTGATTTCGGAAAAACAGAATTTGGGATTGATCGAACTGTTGCCATCACTTCCCCTGAAAATGCCCGGTCAATTAGGCTGTTGAAAAAACTGGGTTATCGTTTCGAGCGGCAAGTAGCCTGGCCGGAGACGCTTGAGCCTTTGATGTTATTTGGCCGCGGGATTGGTAAGCCCTAAGGGACCTGCCTGCCGGCAGGCAGGTTGCTAAGCCCGGATGAAGTATTGCAGTGCATTTCACCTAGAATTATCATTCATTGCTTGAATGTATTTCTTAATGTTGCCACAAAGGAACAAGGATCACAAAGAGGATTGCTAAGCCCGGATGACATTGCAGTGTATTTCACCTACAATTGTCATTCATTGCTTGTATGTATTTCTCAATGTTGCCACAAAGGCACAAGGAACACAAAGAGGATTGCTAAGCCCGGATGATGTATTGCTACTCTGTAGTGCAAACTTCTTCAATCATCAAATCAAAAAACTACTTACCTGAGGCGAAGGTCTCCTGACCTCTCGCCGAATTCGCAAAGCGGTCGGGAGACCCCTGCCTGCGTACCGCAGGTAGGCAGGGGTTGCTCAGCCTCTTCAAGAATGGACACAAAGTCCTACCAAAAGCAGGTAGGTATCTAGTGGAGCGTAGACTCCCCGAAAGCCTCGCTTCGCTCAACATCGGGCAGGCCGATCTACGCTCAACTTGCTACCCTCACCATCCACCTATTGTCTCCTCATAATATCCCGTCTTCAAATAGGCTCCCTCCGGAAAACCGATCGGGTGATCCGCATCATGGAATGTTTTTTCAACGCAAATTAATTGGCGGCCCGACCCTTCTAAAACTGATTCAATGGTTTCAAAGAATTGGTCGGCAGTAACGCGACTGGAACAAGAAGCTAAAACCAACATGCCACCTTTGGCCAATAAGCTAACTGCATGTTCAGCTAATCGCTGGTACTGGGAAATTGCTTTTTCTACTTCTGTGGCTCTCTTTG
>JABDJM010000372.1 GCA_013002475.1 Saprospiraceae bacterium
GCAGCGAACATCATGCATCCTCCCACAACACCAAGAGTTTCCCAAAGCACCCAATCTGGTCTGAATAAAGGACTGTCCGGATTTAGGTAACTAAGCCCCATGTTAGTCCTACGAGGGGCTCCTAGCAAACCACTAACGGATAAGCCCACAGAAAAAGTAAGCATCCCAACGGTCCATAAATAAGGTACTATAGTTGCAATCCTTTTGTAGGCTATATCCTTTCCGGTAACTTTCTCAAGCATGTATAAGCTCATTCCGAGAATGCCCAGGAACACCGGGCCGGCAATCGTCATATGGAAGTGTCCGGGGATCCAGGCGGTATTATGGACAACATTATTGAGTGAATAACTAGCATTAACCAATCCTGTAAATCCTCCAAAAATGAAAAGGATCAAACCAGCAATTAGATAGGCAAATAGATATCGTTCCTTATCAAAGTAGGGTAACTTGAATATCCAACCAAAGACCCAACCTTTTTTAAATCCTCGAACCCAACTGGAATATTCTAAGGAGGCGGCAATAGTAAAAGCGGTTATGAAACTTGGTACAGCCACACCATAAGTAAGTATGGAATGGACCAGCTTAATACCCTTAGTAATACTGGGATCTCCAAATTGATGGTGAGTTCCTACAGGAATACTTAATATCAAAAACAAGAAGAAAACTAATCTTCCTGCATTGTCTGAATAGAGTTTTCCGCCGGCAAGTTTTGGTAACATCGCGTAATACATAGTATACACAGGAAGCAACCAAAAATAAACCAGGGCGTGTCCAAAAAACCAAAACAAAGTTCTACTAAGAGGAACATTGACAGTTTCTGTTATACCCATGGACCAGGGCAACAAAAGAAATAGAATTTCATAAGCAACCGAAAGCGAACAAACAAACCAAATTGTAAAGTTCACAAGAGTAGCAAGAACAGGTAAAGGGATCTTTTTAACCGGGTTTTCTTTTCTCCAGGCCCTGTATTGGGTTATCCAGCCGAAAAAGGCAACCCACGACCCAACTACGAGAAGGGCAGCACCCAGGTAAAACAACGGGTGGGCCTTCATTGGCGGATAAAAGGTGTATAAGACTGAGGCTTCTCCAGCCAGCATAGCCCAGGCAGCCATAACCGAACCCACAAGCATCAGAGTGGCAGAAAGCCATGCTGTGGTCATATTGACCTTGATTTTCAGATAGTAGCTTATGCAGGCATGGCCAAAAGCCACGGCAAAGAAGGTCGTCAATACAATGGCATTGATGACACCATGCAGGGTAAGACCTTGGTAGTAATCCAAAGCGGCAAAAGATTCCTGGGAAATCATCCCTGATCGGTATAGCGTCTGTAACAGCCCGTGATAAATCCCAAGGGATAATAGTACCATGGGAACGGCCAAAAGAACCAGATATAGGGTCTTTTCAGATCTATTGATGGCTATTTTCATTTTGTCTTTAGTTGATAATTATTGTGGATGATTGACGATGATTTCTCCACGCATATGCTGATGGCCTGAGCCGCAATATTCGTGACAAACGATAGGATATATCCCAGGCTCATTGAATTTGGCCGATGTTTTATTGATCCCTCCGGGAACGGCCATCATATTGACATTTTTGTCAGCTATATGGAATCCATGAACCACATCTTTTGAACTGAGGTAGAAATCAACCTCAGCACCTACAGGAAGATAGATCTCGGAAGGTTCGAAATTCCACATTTGAGCTAGCATGTACACCTGGTACACATTATCATCCAATTGCGCAATTCGTGGTTCGGTAAAAGATTCATCATAAGGGATGCACTCGGGCACATCAGTGGCATATTTGCCGGCTGCACGAACAACCGTTACCAAAAATATGACTAGCAGGATGCCTGTCCATCCCATGATTTTCAATTCATACTTATCCATGGATCAAAGTTGATTTATCATGATAAAATAAACGCCAAACCAGATGGCGGCAGCTAGAAAAAGCAATAAAACAAAGAAGGAAATGGCTCCGAGAGGAACGAATTTTTCATCGTCTTCCATAGGATGGTTTTCGTTTGATTTTTAAATAAGGTTGCAAATTCGCAGCAATTTACTTACCATGGATTTAATACATGTCAGGCAAGAAAGTGATTTTCATCATGTCTTTCTTTTCCTTATGGTGGATACATTTATCAAAAATCAAAATCAATGGTAATAAACTTCAATCAGTACCCCAATTTTAGTGAAGGGGTCGAAGAATTTGCAGGAGCAGAACTTTCGCGTCTTGAAAAATACGAGGAAAAAATTGAAAAGGCAGACATCTACTACCGCAAGGTGAAAGACCCTGTAAATGAGCACAATGTGGAAATAAAACTGGCCGTACCAGGTGCAGATCCTTTCGCAAAAGCAGATGGAGAAACTTTCCAAAAAGCTTTTGCACTTTGCGTAGATAAGCTAGAGGCTCAAATGATCAAACGAAAAAAGCATTGGGATCGGCATAGATAATTATGCCGCCCCTCTTATTTTTTCAAAAAACGAATTCCTTATTTAGAATTGATCTTTGAACACATGTCTTAAAAGATCGTGGGTGGTTAGGATACCAATTAAATGCCCATTTTCCATAATGGGTATGGCGTGAAAGGAATTAGCAAGGAATATATCAGCAGCTAATCCGATAGAGTCGTCAGAGGCCAATACTGTTGGCTCAGGAGTCATCACTGAAGCAACATCAGATAATCCGTTCTTTACCGCTGAAGGAAGATCCAGCATACTGACGATACCGGTCAACTTGCCCAGATCATTAACCACAGGAATATGGTGAAAGGGGTATTCCGTAAAAATATCCTTCGCTTTATATACTGTATCACTCTCTTTGATAGTGATTACCTGAGGGGTCATTACTTCTGAAATTTGTAGAGAAAAATCCATTGTGCTAAATAAAATGATAAATAGGGTTAATTGGTATTCAAGGTTTTCGCAAATTAGACTGAGATTACAAGCAATTCCATAAAGGGAAATCAATCAGTGGAATGATTTTTATCAGTATCATCCCTTTTGCGATAGGTTTTCTTTGTTTACAGGGTAAAGTCAGTTCAGTGGCAAACAAAAGTCATCATAAGGATAATAGTGAAGGTTGGTTTGATCTGTTAGATCAAGTAATGGATGGTTATTTGGTAGTGGATTCGAAAAACCGAATTGAAAGCCTAAGTCCCAGCCTCAAACGATGGCTGAAATTCCATGACGATCAATTAACCGGGTTGCAACTAGGAGAACCCTTTCCTGAAATTTACAACAGCCTGATATCTAAATCCAACAATTCATGGGTCCGAAATGGAGAAGGGAAGCTTTTTCCTGTTAGGGTGTTCAAAGCCATAGTGCCCGGATCTATTGGGAATCGGTCAGCAATTTTCCTTGAGGATCTTACCACGAGGAAATCCCTGGAAAAAGAGCTTATAAAAACCAGGGATCAATTCCAGGGGGTTTTTACAGAGGCAGTGGATGCTTTGGTCATTATCAACTCCAGAGGAGTTATTCAAAACGTAAATCCCGCTACAGAAAAACTATTTGGCTATTCGGGGGAGGAGATGATTTCGAGAAATGTTTCCATGCTCATGCCAAATCCCCACAAAGAAAATCACGATCAGTACATCTCCAATTATCTGACCAGCGGTGTAGCACAGATAATCGGGATCGGTCGTGAAGTACCTGGAAAAAAGAAAGACGGAAGCCTTTTTCCCATGCGACTTGGAGTCAGCGAGGTGCTTACTGAAGAAGGAAGTCTTTTTACGGGGATCATACAGGACTTGACACAGCAAAAAAAGGCCGAAACCAAAATCTTGCAATTAAATCAAGCCCTCGAGGAAAAAGTCAGATCAAGGACATCTGAACTTTCTAAAACAGTCAACAAGCTTCTTTTTTCCAATAAAAAACTGGAAAACGTTATCCAGCAAAGGGAAAAGATCAACCAGGCACTTATTGAATCTGAAAAAGATCTTAAACTAGCTCTTAGCAATGAAAAAGAACTTGGGAACTTGAAGTCCAGGTTTGTATCCATGGCCTCACATGAGTTTAGAACACCGCTTAGCAGCATTTTGTCATCATCGGAATTGATCGGGATGGTACTGGAAAAAGATCAACCTGAGAAGGCAAAAAAATACCTGGACCGAATTGAGGAGTCAGTCAATGCGCTTTCTGGCATTCTGAATGACTTTCTTTCTCTTAGTCGACTGGAGGAGGGAGCCACAGAGATCAACATCGAGGAGTTTCTTCTGCAAGACCTTTGTCAGGAGATCATAAAGGAATTTGAGCCCCTGTTGAAAGATGGACAAAAATTGGCTTTGGAGCACCACGTTGATGAAGTGACCATGCTTTCGGATAAGAGAATGTTGAAAAACATCCTTACCAATCTTCTTTCCAACGCAAGCAAATATTCACCCAAGAACCAACCCATTAAATGCAGAATATCTAATGTCAAAGGAGAGGTTTGTATTGATATAACTGACCATGGTATGGGAATCCCGGAAGAGGATATTCCTTACTTGTTTTCCCGATTTTTTAGAGCTAGTAACGCAACAAATATACAGGGCACAGGCCTTGGTCTGCATATAATCAAAAGGTATTTAAGTCTTTTAGGAGGAAGGATCCGACTGAGATCAGAACTTGAAAAAGGGTCCACATTTACCGTTTACATTCCAATAAAAACCACAACCAATGAAGAAAATATTAGTCGTTGAAGATAACCTGGAGGTAAGAGAAAATTTGAAAGACATCCTGGAGCTTTCTGACTTTGAAGTGGTTTTAGCTGAGAATGGAGTTACAGGTGTAGCCAAAGCAAAATCGCAATCTCCGGATCTGATCCTCTGTGATGTAATGATGCCAGAATTGGATGGCCTGGGAGTTTTAAAAATACTGGGACAGAATGCCAGCACGGCTTCCATCCCCTTTATATTCTTGACAGCTAAAACTGAAAAAGAAGATTTTCGAAAAGGAATGGAACTGGGGGCAGACGACTATCTAACAAAACCATTCAAGAGCGCTGATCTGCTTGAAGCGATCAATCGCAGGTTAGCTAAAACAGAAAAGATCCGCCAGATCTTTGAAAATACCAGTGGAACTCCTTTTAAAAGTTTTATTGACGAAGCGAGAGGAATTAAAGCGTTGGAGGATCTATCTGCAAATCAGGAGGTCCGAGCTTTCCCTAAAAAAGCGATGATCTTTGAAGAAGGTGGTCACCCCAGACACTTGTATTATGTTGAGACAGGTACGGTCAAGACCTTTAGGAGAAACGACCTCGGCAAGGAATATATCCTGGATGTTCATAACCCGGGCTCTTTTATCGGGCACCAGGCTTTATTGTCCGGAGAACCCTATAAACATTCTGCCAGGGCACTCGAAGAAACCGGGATCAGTGTAATTCCTAGAGAAGACTTTCTAACACTTTTGTACAAGGACCGGGATTTTTCCATTCACTTCATTCGATTGATCACCCGGGCTTCCTATGAGCATGAAGACAGGCTCCTGAGTCTTGCCTACAATTCGATTCGGAAAAGAGTGGCCGAATCACTTCTGACTTTCTTTGACAAAACTCATACTTCGCAAGAGCAGGAACTCGTAGTCCTTCGTGAGGATCTTGCCGCGCTGGTCGGAACCGCAAAGGAATCAGTAATTCGAACTCTGTCTGATTTCAAAGAAGAGGGCCTAATCAGGATCAACAAAGGCAGGATCAGCATTATCAATCGGGATAAACTGGAATCCATTCCAAATTGACAAAAGTCAGTTTTTGGCCAACCGTTTATCATATTGACTCCTTACTTCCACGACTACCTTTAAGTGTATTAGGTTACTTGGCTCTTTAGTTTTAGCCAGATAAGACGAGTTATTTTCTATTATTCTCCACTTCAAGCTATTTAGTCCTAACGAATAATCACATTTGTAGCGGAGATAAGGGAGGCCGGATCGTTTTTGTACGTTCCGGTTTTTCCAATAAAATTTAGATTATGGAAAGTCCTGTTTCAATTTTAGTTCCGGTTGATTTTTCCAATCATAGTCTGACGGCTTATGAATTTGCACTGGGTATGTCAGAGGCCATGGATGCCTCTGTAAAATTGGTCCATGTAGTCACTGGGGATTCCAAGCCCCAAAACTTATATCCGATCACTTCAAGTACACAGGCCTCCCAGGCAAAACTTGAGCAAAGCCTTAAAGAGTTTGCTGAAAAGCCGAAGGCAATAGGTCAGGAAGGGTCTACGAAAACGAAAATAAAAATGGAAGTGGTTCCTGGCTTAACCGTTGCCGGAGAGTTAACTGAAATGTCTAAGGAATTCGATTTGGTTGTGGTTGGGGCTAGAGGTGAAAATATGATTTCCAAAAAGCTTTTTGGAAATATTCCCACCTTGCTTTCTCAGCGTGCGCATTGCCCGGTGATGGTCATTCCGAACCAAGCGGAATTCTTTGTTCCGAAAAAGATCCTATATGCCAGTAACTGGGAATCAGCTGACGACGATTTCATCCGCCAGATGGTTTCCATCGCCTCCTTTTTCCGGTCTCAGGTCAATTTCGTGCATATTTCACAGGATTATGGCGTTGACAATTTTGAAGCTGTCAAAGAAGAGATATTTGAAACCCTGGAAGAATACTCCGACCTGGAGTTTTCTTATCTCATTTTGGACGCCCATGCGGATTCACCTATGGAGGGTATTCAGCAGTTTGCTGAAGAAAACCAAATGGATTGGATCGTGCTTGTAAACAGACAGCGCGGACTATTTAATAATATCCTTGGTTTAAGTATGAGCAAAGAACTAAGTTTAAAGCCTGGAAGGCCTTTGCTAATCTTTCAAGATGATGACTAATGAAGAATATTATTTGCCCAATTGACTTTTCTGATGCATCTAAGCATGCCGTGAATTATGCGGTCCATTTGACTAATCACTTTAAAGGAACGATTCACCTGGTACATGCCTATATGACGAAGAAGACGGCCAGCATGTTGATCAACATGGACGAGGCTGTAAAGGAAGGTCTTGATACTGATATGGGCTTTCTAATGGATCAGATAAGGCCGGACATTCTTCCGGGAACACAAGTGAAAACCTATTTGCAAAAAGGGTCTGCAGTCTCTGTGATTACTCACATGGCTGAGCAAATGGAGGATTCTCTGATCGTATTGGGGAAGACTGGCTTGAGCAACTTAAAAACGAACTTGTTCGGGAGTGTAAGTACAGCTGTGATAAGAAAAAGCTCGGTTCCGGTGCTTGCCATTCCCAGGGAAGCGAAGCTCCGTATACCAAGAAGGGTTGTTCTGGCCCTGGATCAAAACCCAACCAAGGAGGATGACTCTTTGAATGCACTTATTCACTTATTGAATGAGTGGGGAGCTCAGTTGCACCTATATCACCTGATTGAAAGTGAGGAAGATCCAGGCATCCATCCAAGAACTTCCAAGCAATTGGAGAATGTCCCTTATTCCCTGCATTTTGAACTATCACAAAAGGATCTTTCGGACAGCCTGCACAGCTATCTGGAGTCCATCCAGGCCGATGTTTTATGCATGATCCGTCACCAAAAAACCTTTTTCGAAAAGCTTTTCCACGCAAGCCACATTCGAAAGGAAAGGTCAAATGTTGATTACCCCTTGTTGGTCATTCCTGATTGACAAAAATCACCACAGACTTAAGCGATTATCATCTCTTTAAAGGGACCCCCAGTTTACATTTGGACTAGGATAAGTTATTTGTTAACCCTAAATACTTACCATTATGCCAATTATCAAATCAAAGAGAAAAGGAGGATTGACACCTGCTTTTAACTCTTTCGTGGAAAATTTCTTCCGTGATGATGACATCATTGCCAGGTGGAAAGAATCCCACAGGGTGCCCCCAGTTAATGTTGAAGAGACCGATGATCAGTTTATCATGTCTCTGGCTGCTCCTGGCCTAAAAAAGGAGGACTTCAATATCGAGGTCAACAATGGGATGATTGTTGTCGGCTCTGAGCAGTCTGATAAGTCTGAAGAAAAGGGAGACAATTTCACCAGAAAGGAATTCAGTTATTCCTCATTTAAGCGGTCGTTCTGGTTGCCCGAAAATTGCATGCCGGAAAACATTATAGCGACCTATGAAGACGGAGTGCTGAAAGTAACGGTCCCCAAGGAAGAAGCTAAGGCCATAGAGGCCCCTAAAAAGATAAAAGTTGGTTGACAATTATTCGGTGGCTTGTTCTAGGATGAGTCACCGGATTTTTTCCAGATTAATTGAATCGAATGAAGATCCAGGAGGTAATGCAAACGAACCCACGCTGCATATTTGCCAGCGAAAAGCTAAGCAAGATCAGACAGATCTTTCAGGAAGAGTCTTTTCACCACCTTCCCGTTTTAGACGAGGAAGGCGAGGTCGTTGGTATCATTAGTCAGGATGATTTCAAATATGCGCTGGAGAAAATTGCGTCCACCCGTTCTGAAAGTTCTTTTGCCCAAGAAGTCTTGGATACCTGGACGGCAGAACGAATTATGACCCATAACCCAACTTTTTTAAGACCTTCCGATCCGATCCAAAGGGCAGCTAATTATTTTTTAGAAAACAGATTTCACGCCTTGCCCGTTATGGATGAGGATCATAATATTGTAGGCATTATTACTAGTCACGATTTGCTTAAACTTGCTTATCATTAAAATCAACCGCTATGCTAAGTGCTATCTCAGTTTCAAAAGTTATGACCCGGGATGTTATCACCCTGGATCCAAAAGATACATTTGATAAAGCAGAGGAGCTTTTTCAAAGAAACAACATACATCACCTTCCCGTGGTCGATGGAGAAAACAAAGTCCTAGGAATGATCAGTAAGTCGGACTACCTTTCTTTGTCTGACCGATTTTCCCTTTTTTCCAAATCACTGGGGGACAAGATCAATAAATCGTATTTCTCAAGTCTATTATGTGAGGAGGTAATGCGATCACCAGCAGTTTGTGTAAGCCAGGATAGCAGTCTTGCTGTCGCCATTGGAATTTTCCAGGAAAACCTTTTCCATGCAATTCCAATAATTGATGCTGACAAGAAAATGGTTGGGATCCTTTCAACCTTTGATGTACTCAATTTTCTAAACAGGCAATTGGAAGGACAGACCCTCATTAATGCTTAAAGGGTGTTAAAGGCAACTCTATTTTCCTTCAGCAGAGTAATCGATACTTAAGACAGGTATATCGGAGTGATTTACCAGGGCTTCTACTGTAGAGCCAGAGAATATCCGTTTAATGGGGTGTCGAACATAATTGGAGATCCCAATCAGGTCTGCTGAGATCGTTTCTGAAATATGCCGTATCCCCTGGTCTGCGGAAAGGTCCTTCTTGATATGAAGTTCCACCTCCAGGGGCTCAAAATAACTTTTGGCTTCTGCCATCACATCCTTGATTATACCATAGGGTAGCCCGAAAAAGGGATCTGTGTTTACAAAAACGAGATGGACTTTCGGTTTGAATTGCTCGACGAACTTTCTGAATCTCTTCAGACTGTCATGCTCTCTTTGGTCAAAGCTGGACGCAAAAACGACATTCTTGAATTCCAGGGATTCGATCGCTTTTTTAACTACCAGGACCTTGCATCGTACCTGGCGAATGACCTTCTGAGTGTTTGATCCGATGAAGTATTCGTGCTTGCCACTTGAGCCATGTGAACCCATAATTATCAGGTCTGCCGGGTTTTCCTGTAGATCTTCAAAAATGGCTTTTTGAACAAGCCCGTGCTTGATCACACTTGAATAATCACTAATTGAGAATTCTTTAGCTAAGGCATGAAGTTGCTCTTCAGCACTTTGGTGTTCGCGTTCCAGCTCAGACTTTAATTCATCCTCAATGGCTCTGCGACTCCTCCTTTCAGGGGCCGGTTCGATCACATGGATTAACCGTATAGGCGAACCAAACTTCTCTGCAAAAAGAGAAGCCGTCCGAAGTGCGTTTCGGGAGCAATCGGAAAAATCAATGGGAACCAGGATTTTTTCCATAATTCGGTCTTAAGAGCCGCTTAGCATGGCTTCTGACCGATCATTTTGGGCCTGAAGGGTCCAGTCGTCAGTTGCGGTGGTTTGGAGCCAAATCCCTCCGGTAGATTCCCTGAAAACCTGAACGTGGAGGCCAAACTTATTTTCGAACGTTTGTTCCAGTTCACCAACGGTCATCGACCCCTGGATCTTGAGGTCTTTATCCTCCTGAATGTTCCGGATCTCCCCAATGGTGAGATCCGTACCCCACTCCTCCTTGGCTTGAGACCCCTCCATCGCAGAGTGGGCTTTCTTATAAAATTTCAAATTTAAATGAGGAAAAAGTTTTGAAAACGCTTCCTGCACTTGTGAAATTCTCTTTTCATCTGAAATGATCATATTCTTTAGTTTATGCTTTTCCTAATAATTCTCCTCTTCGATTTTGTTCATCCAGGGACCACATGTCTGTGGCCCAACTTTGTAGCCATTTTCCATGGGACAACCGAAACACCTGCACATTCAATCCAAACCGCTCTTGCATCAATATCTCAAATTCCTCGACTGTCATTTGGCCGTCTAAACGCAAAAGCCCGGAGCGAATTTCCGGATTGACCTCACCGGCTGTTTTTTCCTTGTCAATGATATCCTTTTCATCGGAAGTTTGACGGGGATTATGGGCTTTTTTATAAAAATATAGGCTCAAATATGGAAATCGCTGAATAAACGCGCTTTCTATAAAACTTAATTTTGTTCCCTTGCTTATCGAAATATTTCTCATGACCCTCAATCTTCAAATTCTATAGGTATCTTCTTCCAAAGCAAGATTATTCCGGGGGGTGGAGCCATGAGAACAATCAAACAACCCAATGATTTTTATCAGTATGGTCACTCTAGTCCCAACTTATTTTTGAAAAGAACGAAAATCTTTGCCTATGCCTTCTGTAAAAAAATTAACCACCCTCGGAATTTGGATGGATAGCCGACAAGCCTATCTGATAGAGTCAGACGGTTATGAATACCAGGTTGAAAAGTTAGTCTCGGAGGTTGATGAATCGCACCTTGCTGGTGGGACGAGATCAAAAACCGCCTACGGGCCAATGGATGTTTCTGCTGAACCACAACATAACCGGAGGAAGCAGCATCAAATTGAGATGTATTTTGATGTATTGTCAAAAAGAGCAAATCCGAAAAAGCTCCTACTGATCTTCGGACCAGGACAAACCAAAAACGCTTTTGAAAAGTCATTGAACTGGGAGCACGGCAATCAGGTCAGAACCAAATTGATGACCACGGACAAAATGACTGAAAATCAAATGATTGCTTTTGTCAAGGAAAATATCACCATTAATTAGCAGCAATGAATTTTAAGAACGCCATAACTGCGCTTGATTTCTCAACCATGGATGATTCCGTGATTCGGTATATCCGATATTGGAATTCCCTTTTCCAGCTTGAGAAGGTTTACTTCATGCACATCATAAAAGACCTTTCTCACCCAAAGAGCGTTGAGCTGGAGTTTCATAAGATCTTTCATCCCGACAGTCCTTTGGATGAAAAACTTCGGCATGAGATGTCCCAACATGTGGAGAGGCTGATGCCAAAAACTCCGGACCTGGAGACAACCTATGAAGTTCACGAGGGAAGCCCGGTCGAGAAGATGCTCCATTGGGCCGACGTCAAAAATATCGACCTTGTTGTTTTTGGTCGCAAAAAAGTAAGTGAGGGTTCCGGATTGACCCCAAGGAGGATGGCTCATAGATTGGATACAAACATTCTTTTTGTTCCTGAAAAAACGAAAGAACCAATCCGAAGAGTGGTAGTTCCTCTGGATTACTCAGAGCATTCATTACGAGCATTGGAAACGGCCTTAGCCCTACAAAAAAGGATTCCAGGACTAAAAATTGAAGGCTTGCATGTAATAGAGATGATGCCCGTGGATCATTATCCTGCCAATACAGCTTATCAGCATTATGCCAAGCTTATGAAAGAGGCGAATGAAAAGGCTTATTTGAAAATGACTGAGGATAAAGGAATAGAAGAAGGAACGGTGGAAAAGGTATTTGTAGAAAATACTCCGCACACGGTGCCGAAAGCCTTAAACGACCACTTGAGAGCAAACCCCTGTGACCTGGTCATCATTGGAGCAAAAGGGCATTCTGCATTAAGGAATTTCTTTTTTGGTTCTACCACCGAGAGATTTATTGACCTGTATGATGAAAGTCCGGTATTGATCATTCGATAATCACAACCAATGAAAAAGATTCTATTTCCGACAGATTTTTCCGCTACCGCTGAAAATGCGATAAGGTATGTTCTTCAATTCTGTGATAGATTAGAAGGGAGTATTCAACTTCTTAATGTGGTTCCTCCAGAGTATGAACCTGCAGACATCCCTCTTACGACAACGGCAGTTACTCAGGATAGAATTGACAATGCCCGGAATCACTCCAAGAATTTTTTGGAGCAGGGTTTAGCTCAGCTTCAGGTCAATCATAATTTCCAAAGCGTGCCTGATGTGATATCAAATATCGAATTGGGTTTACCAGTTTCTACGATAGCAGAGATTGCTGACCGAGACGATATTGATCTGATCGTCATGGGGACTCAAGGTCAACATTCCAGATTGGAAAGGTTCTTTGGTTCTGTTTCAGCAGGGGTGATAGATAAATCTCATATTCCTGTGCTGGTAGTCCCAGAAGGAGCCGAGTTTTCGCAGGTCAACAAACTGGCCATTGCTATTGATCTAAAAGAAAGTGATCCCTGGGAAATTTATCTGGCAAGCAGCCTGGCAGGCAAAGACCTGCAGCATGTTGATTGCGTTCATGTTCGTCTTGATGATAAGGATGATAAAACAGAGATAGACATAGATCAATTAAAGGCTTTCTACAAAGCCAATCCTCAGCCTTTCACCATGGATTTCCATCATGTCTCCGGTGAAAATATTCACAGTGCGCTAAACGCCTTTGTCGAAGACCAGGAGCCCGATGTACTTGTCATGGTTGGTCCTCACCTCCCAGCGTTTAAGAAACTATTCCTGAAGAGTGAAACGAAGCAGATGGCCTATCATTCAAAAGTCCCCTTGTTGGTTTTAAAATAGGGGAGCAAATTTTACTCAAACAGGATATTTAGGATGAAGGAGGTTCCTACCTTCGCGCGATGGCAATTCTAATATTCAAATCTCTTCACATTATCGGGGCTGTTGCATGGTTTGCAGGTCTTTTTTATCTGGTAAGGATATTAGTGTATTTACGTGAATCCTTTGACAGGCCGGAGGAACAACGAGAAGCCTTTTTGGAACAATTCTCCCTGATGTCCCAAAGAGTTTATAAGGTCATCTGCAATCCGGCGATGATGATTACCTGGACTTTTGGCATAGCTATGCTGGTGGCAAATACGGGGTATCTTTCCCAGGGTTGGCTTCATGTTAAACTTCTTTTTCTTGTAGGCCTGACCGTATATCACCTTTGGTGCAAGAGAATAATGAACAAGCTTATTAATAGGGACAATTCCCTTAGCTCTTTCCAGCTTCGTTTGCTAAATGAACTGCCCACTGTTTTTCTGGTCATGATAGTTTTACTTGCTGTATTGAGAAACAGCCTGAACCTTTTCTGGGTCCTTCCCGGATTGATCGGGTTTGGGCTTGCATTGTACTTTGCTGCAAGTGCTTCCAAAAAGCGAAGAGAATCTCAGGGTTAAACTTCACGTTTAGAGGGACATCAGGCGGTTTTGTGATATTCTTAACGCGATTTCCACTGCCCCGAAGCTTACTTTTTTGCAATTTTGTACAAACAGGCATATGAAAAAATTGCTGCTATTTGGTTGTTTTCTGATTCTTGGCTTATCTCTTTCAGGTCAATCCACCTGGAAGACTCTGTCCAAGATCACCTATAAGAAGCAATTTGATGAACTAATGGGATTCAAAGTTGACATGCCTGTGTTCAGCAAGGACGTTAAGGCGTTGGAGGGAATTGAAATAACCATAAAAGGATACATCATTCCTGTCGAAGGGTACAAAAGCCACAAAGAGTTTATTTTTTCTGCCTTTCCCTATAACATGTGTTTTTTCTGTGGAGGAGCTGGTCCGGAGACAGTTATGGAGGTCCTGGCAGACGAAGCTGTGGAATACTCAGCCGAAGCAGTTGTGCTTCAGGGAATTCT
Source organism: Saprospiraceae bacterium (assembly GCA_013002475.1). Taxonomy (GTDB): domain Bacteria; phylum Bacteroidota; class Bacteroidia; order Chitinophagales; family Saprospiraceae; genus JABDJM01. The sequence goes on from JABDJM010000372.1 coordinate 14,076, forward strand.
GCGACTCAACAATACAGACATCAACCAACTAATGTACAAGCTCGAGAATGCCGTTCTGGTAGAGGATGTCGAGTAACAACGAAAATGCGTTTTTTCTTTTTCTTTTAAGTTTTCAAAGAATTGTCCATTTGTTTAACGGTTTATTTGCGCGAGCCTATATCGTTATTAAATTCTACGAGCAAAAGAGGCTTTCCTTTGCAAAAATCTCTTTAGCTTTGCCCGCAGCGGGAGCATAGCTCATCATCATCATTATTAGAATTGTCAAAGCAAATTTGAATTGAAACCATGGCATATCTGCCGTATTTCTATTTCCATTTTCTTTGCATGATTTATGTTAGAAACTCCTCATCATCAATAGATATTCGACGCAAGTCGAGAAGAGGTGGAGTTATTAAGGGTACATTCCTTAATGTAGAGTGGTTAGGCTCTACGGCAAGCCAACCTGCCTAACCCCCGCACCTTTTTATAGGACTGCCCTATAGAAGGTAACAGGTTGGTTTGATTTTTAGTTCTTCTGGAAAAGGTAGCCGCCTTTTTCAGC
>JABDJM010000378.1 GCA_013002475.1 Saprospiraceae bacterium
CCTCTTTTGCTTCCTGATTTTCGGGGTTTGAAGTATCTTCAATTCCTGGTGTTATAGGCAAATCCGATCCTGGATCCTTGGTATTTGGTCTTTGGCTATCAGAATTATCTGTGGGAGGGATAACCTCTTTTATTGGATTTTCTGGTTTTGCTGATAGGGTAGCTTCAATAGGGTCTGTGACCACTGGACTTGAATCCGCAATGACCTCTTGTTCTACAGAGGGAACAATAGTGGGTTCCGCCCTTTTTTCGTTTGCGGTTTGACAAGAATTCAGGGTAAAACACACCAAAAAGACTTTGAACATCAACATTGAAATCATCGACCTAAGTTTTAATACTAAATCTGGTTTATTTACGGTTGAGACCATGTGGATGTTTAAGCTGTTTCGCCTGGCTGGCGATTTTAACCAAAATTAACTGGAAATGGCCGTACATGGGACCAAATTTGTCTCCTGAGCATTCAATTTTGCTAATTTTGTGCCCCAGTTCAAAAGGATTACATGTCGGTAAAAATTGCCAACCTCACAAAGTTGTTCGGATCTCAGAAAGCGCTTGATGGGATCAGTTTTGAAGCCAGGCCAGGAGAGATCCTAGGTTTTCTGGGGCCAAATGGTGCTGGCAAGTCTACCACCATGAAGATCATCACCTGTTTTATTCCCCAGAATGAGGGCAAAGTAGAGGTTTGTGGTTTCGATACGGAGGAAGATAGTCTAGCTGTAAGAACTCAAATCGGTTATTTGCCGGAGCAAAATCCATTGTACAAGGATATGTATGTCCGTGAGTATCTCACTTTTGTAGGGAAGACTTACGGGATCACGAATTTGTCTGATCGAGTGGATCAGATGATTTCGATGACCGGTCTGGAACGTGAGCAACACAAAAAGATAGGAACTTTGTCAAAAGGCTACCGCCAAAGAGTTGGTCTGGCCCAGGCGATGATCCACGATCCCAAGGTTTTGATCCTGGACGAACCGACCTCCGGTCTCGATCCTAATCAACTTGAGGAGATCCGAAATTTGATAAAGAAAATTGGAAAGGAAAAAACAGTCATTCTTTCCACACATATTATGCAAGAGGTACAGGCCCTCTGCGATCGCGTTGTCATTATTGATAAGGGGAAGATCGTCGCAGATGATAAAATTGATGCCCTTACTGATATGGGTGGCTCCCAGGAAATTATTGACCTGGAATTTGCTGAGAGCCCAACCATTCAGCAATTGGAAACGATCGAAGGAGTCAAAAATGTTTCCCATTTGGGAGGAAAAAAGTTCCGCTTGTTTACTCAGTCAAAAAAAGATCTTAGACCGGCTATTTTTCAATGGGCCGCCGATAAGGGATTGGTTTTGCTCGAAATGAAGAAGAAAGAATCTTCGGTAGAGGATGTGTTTAAATCACTTACGAATAAGTAGATGGCTAGTATTTTTTGGAAAGAATTGAATGCTCTTTTTAGCTCGTTGATCGGCTACGTCGTGATCGCAGTATTTCTTTTGCTATTGGGTCTGACCCTGTGGGTTTTTCCAGACTACTCAATCCTGAATTACAATTATGCCACTCTTCAACAGCTATTTGATATTGCTCCACTGATCTTTCTTTTCTTGATCCCTGCAATTACCATGAGGAGTTTTGCGGAAGAAAATCAAACAGGGACCATTGAATTACTCGCAACCAGACCCATTTCAGATTTTTCCATTGTCTTAGGAAAGTTTCTGGCCAATCTGATGCTTGTTGCTTTTGCTCTACTGCCCACCGTCTTATATTATTACACTGTTTCAGTGCTTGGAAGTCCTCCAGGCAACATTGATGGGGGAGCTGTTTTGGGATCCTATCTGGGATTGTTCTTACTGGGAGCAGTATTTACGGCTATAGGAATATTTAGTAGCTCTTTGACCCGCAATCAAATCGTGGCTTTTGTGCTTGGTATTTTTCTATGCTTTATTTTTTATTGGGGCTTTTCATTTATCAGTAAGATGCCGGGCTTCATTGGGAACATGGACGCCATTTTGCAAAAAATGGGGATTGAATATCATTATGCCAGCATTAGTCGGGGCTTATTAGATACAAGAGATCTTATCTACTTCTTATCAGTGTCCGCGTTGTTCTTATTTCTGACACAATTTTCCATGGAAAGAAGAAAATGGTAAAGGGGATGAGTAACAAAAGATCAAAATCGATTGTCAATATTCTTCTCGTTTTCGGAATCATGATTTTCGTGAATATCATCGGTCACGTCTTTTATGGAACGCTGGACATGACCGAGGAAAAAAGATTTACACTGACCCCTGCCACAAAAAAACTACTTGCCCAGGAAACAGGTCCCATATTTATCAGGGTGTTTCTGGAAGGGGAATTTCCTGCCGGATTCAAACGATTGCAGGAAGCAACCAGGGATGTAATCGAAGATTTCCGAACTCATAATCCTGAGATCAATTATGTATTTGACAATCCCTCGGATGGAAATCCCCAGGAAATTAACGAACGTAGAAAGGCCTTGGGTGAAAAAAACATTTATCCAACAAATCTGAGGGTGAAAGATGTAGATGAAACCAAACAACTAATTATTTATCCCTACGCTCTTATCAATTTGGGGAATCGTGAAGTCTCCATAAATCTTCTTGAAAGTGAAGTGATCGGAGTTCCCAATGAAGTAGTGCTAAATAATTCTGTGGCATTGCTTGAATACAAACTTGCGAATGCCATTCAGAAACTAATTCTTACGAGACGAAATAAGATCATCTTTTTACAAGGACATGAAGAGTTAAACAGAAACCAGGTAAAGGATCTGAGAGCCACTTTAGCTCCTTTCTATGATACTGATCTTGTGAATTTAGATTCTGTCGTTTCGGTACCATCTTCCATTGATGTGATGGTCATCGCTAAACCAAAAAACACCTTTTCAGAGAAGGATAAATTTAAGATTGACCAGTATGTCATGAATGGTGGGAAAGTGATGTGGTTGATTGACAGGCTGGCTGTTAACCTGGATAGTTTGCAGGGTCGAAGCGACTATATTCCTAATGACTATCCCTTGAATATTGAGGACCAACTTTTTAAGTATGGAGCCAGGGTCCAACCAAACCTCATCCTTGACCTTGAATGTACCAGAATACCTTTGGTCTCTGGTCAACTCGGATCGGGCAAACAGTTTGATCTCTTTCCCTGGTACTATCATCCATTGGTCGCTCCTAAGTCCAGCCATCCGATCGTGAAGAGTCTCGATAGGGTTAACTTATTTTTTCCTTCTTCGGTGGATACTGTAAAAACAAAAACTCCGGTAAAGTCTACTGTTCTTCTTAGTTCTTCAGCCAGGAGCAGACTTCAATTCACGCCGGTCAGGCTAGATTTTGAGATCCTTCGTTACGAACCTGATCCTTCCAAGTTTAATAAAGGTGAGCAACCCATTGCAGTTTTGCTTGAGGGGGAATTTGCTTCGTTGTATGAAAATCGGGTTCCGGAACAAATGGCCTCAGGTCTATCCTCTCTTGGTCTTGAGTATAAAACAAGATCAGTTCCTAACCGGATGATCGTGGTAGGAGACGGGGATATTGCAAAGAACCTTTACAACAGCGAAACGGATGAATTCCAACCCTTAGGGTACAATAAATTTGAGCGCCGTCCTTTTCAGGCCAACAAGGATTTCATGATCAACAGTATAGAATACCTGATGGATGATGAAGGTGTGATCGAGGCCCGGAGTAAGGAGGTGAAATTGCGAATGTTGGATACAGTTCGGGCAAGATCCCAGCGAGGTACCTGGCAATTTGTAAATATCGGCTTACCGCTAATTTTCCTATTTGGTTTTGGCTTCCTTTACAATTATTGGAGAAGAAAAAAATACGGCAAACATAATCGTGCAGCATGAACAGAACAGTAGGACTCATACTTTTATTTTTATTTCTGGGTTTTGGAGCCTGGTTTGCCCTGAAAAAAACTTCGCAGTCAGCTAGTTCTTCCAGCATTAGCTGGGACAGGGATTTCAAAATTGAGAATACGGAAGGGATTACTAAAATATTCCTGGCTGATAAAAGGGGGAAGACAGCCATCCTTGAAAAACAGGATGATGGTTGGTGGACTATTGACGGTGGTCGAAGAGCGAATCCCTTTATTCATAAAAACATGCTCGAGGTTGTCAGTAAAATGGAGTATCAATACCTTCTTGGAAAAGCTGAAGAAGAGAATGTAATTAAAAGGATGGCGACCAGCGGAATTAAGGTTGAACTGTATGATAAGAATGATAAAAATGTTTCCACTTTTTATGTAGGTCCGAATTCCAGGAATCATGAGGGAACCTATTTCATGAAAGAAGGGTCTGAGCATCCACAGATCATGAATATCCCAGGCTTTGTTGGAGATCTGAGGCCTAGGTTTGAAATTGCCAAGGAGCGGTGGTGGGATAAAACCGTAATAGGGGAGGACCCGAAAAAAATTCAACGAGTTCGGGTATTCTACCCTAAGCAGAAATCTGCCTCTTTTGAAATCGAAAAGATGAATGGAGAATGGACTGCCAAGCCTTTGGATCCCCTTGTCCCTCCTTTTAAGGCGGCCCCTAATGCAGAACTGATAGAAACCTATCTGGAAAACTTTTCATCCAGGATTGCAGAGGGAATTCGGAACGGACACCCCTCTGAAGAGGAGATCACCAAACAGATCCCCTTTGCAGAAGTAACTACTCAGGTAATTGATGGTCCGGAAAAGACAATATCATTTTATCCTATCTACCCCGAACTTCGTGATGATGCCAGTGTCCTGCAGGCAAGCTCAGAGGTGGAAAGGATGTGGGCAAAAGAAACTGGTGGGGATTATTATACTACCCAATTGCGGGTTTTTTCCCCGATATTCAGGTCTTATAAATCGTTCTACTAGAAATGCTAAAAAAACTCGCTATACCCTCCCTGTTATTAGCAATCGTCTCCCTTGGTTTTACAATCAACCATAGTGACCTTGCAGATGACTGGGGATTTTTTGGACACAAGAGAATTAATCGGCTTTCAATATTCACTCTTCCTCCTTCGCTTTTCGGTTTTTACAAAAAGAATGTTGAGTATATCACCGAGCATGCCGTGGATCCGGATAAGAGAAGGTATGCCACTGTCCATGAAGGAGTCCGGCATTACATCGATCTTGATCATTGGGGAGAGTACCCTTACGATAATGTACCAAGAACATTTTCTGATGCTGTCCGGAAATATTTAAAGCTGAGCCATATTAGTCCTGCAGGGGATACCACCCAAATGGATCTAATTTATTCTCAGGACAAACCAGATTTACTGGAGGTCAAATACCGTAGAAAGACTTTCAATATCTCCCAGTTTCAGTTCGACAAATTCTACAAGACCAAAATTTTTAACAATCAAGCTTACTATGAAGGTCCTTGGACCTTTCCGGTATCTGAGCTGCAGAATAATTGGAAAATGGATTTTCAGGTGCCTGAAGGATCCCTGCATTTTGAAGATGGATTTTCTGAATATGGTATCCTGCCTTACAATATGTTGGATTACCAAAATAAACTGACTGCTGCCTTTGTCGCCATGAATCCTGAATCCATCCTCAGGATCTCCGCTGATTTTGGACACTACATAGGAGATGCTCATGTTCCTTTGCACACTACCTCGAATTACAATGGTCAACTGACCAATCAACTAGGGATCCATGCTTTCTGGGAAAGCCGGATCCCTGAGCTTTTAGCAGACAAGCAATGGGACTTCTTTGTTGGACAAGCTGACTATATTGAAGAGCCTGCTAGCTATTTCTGGGACATAGTACTTGCCAGTAATCGTTTGGTGGATTCTGTTTTGTCTGTAGAAAAACGATTGAGCAATGAATTCCCGGAAGACAGTCAGTTCTGTCAGGATCTTCGGAATGGAAATCCTGTCCGCACCCAGTGTGCTGATTATACAGCAGCGTTTGATGAGGCTATGGGTGGCATGGTTGAGGATCGAATGTGTGCCTCCATTTTGTCAATTGGTTCATGCTGGTACACCGCATGGGTGGATGCAGGCAGACCAGACCTGTCTGAGCTATACCTTGAGGGTGCTACCCAGGTCGAAGAACTTGAAATTGAGCCATCCGTCACTCCGTTCCGGGCCCACGAAAATTAATCTGAATGAAGAATTCCCTCTTTTTGGCAATGAAGGGATTTGCCATGGGTATTGCTGAAACCATCCCCGGAGTTTCCGGAGGAACGATTGCCTTTATCACGGGGATTTACGAAGACCTTCTCAACAGCATCAAAGCCTTTGGTCCGGAGCTGATTTCCGGTTTCAAAGATTCCGGTATTTCTGGTGCCTGGAAAGCAATCAACGGAAACTTCCTGGTTGTGCTGTTAATTGGAATGGCTGTTGGCCTTGTGAGTGGAGTATTTGGTGTAGTACATCTTCTGGAAAATTATCCACCGGTCATCTGGGCTTTCTTCTTTGGGCTAATTATCGCCTCGGTCATCTATATCGGTGGGCAGGTTGAAAAGTGGCAGGCAGGAGAATTAATTGGTTTTGTCCTTGCAACAGCTATCGCATTTGGTGTTACTGTGCTGACTCCGGCCCAGGGATCCGAAGCCCTCTGGTTTGTGTTTATTTCCGGAGCAATTGCCATAAGTGCCCTTATCCTTCCCGGGATCTCAGGTTCGTTTATGCTGCTGATCATGGGCATGTATAGTTTGATCATCCCTTCCTTAAAAAGTGTGTTAACTGAGATGGATCAGGCATCCCTGATCATTATTCTCGTTTTTGCATTGGGAGCCATATTTGGCCTGGCAAGTTTTTCGAGGATCCTAAGTTGGACCTTTAAAAACTACAGGTCAGTAACCTTGGCCACATTGACTGGTTTTATGGTTGGATCTTTAGGAAAGATCTGGCCCTGGCGGAATGTCCTGCAGTACAGAACAAACTCAAGAGGAGAGCAGGTGCCATTTATTGAAGATTGGGTAATGCCCGGACAATACGAGGGAGATCCGCTAATCCTTTTTTCGGTACTTGCTGCAGTTGCCGGATTTTCACTAGTATTTTTCTTATCCAAATTTGACGAAAAAACAGAGCATTGAGTGAAAGCAACATCATAAGACTAGGCTTGATAGGTTACCCCTTGAGCCATTCCTTTTCTCCAGATTATTTTGCCAGGAAATTCGAAAAGGAAGACATTCAGGGATATGACTATGACCTCTATCCTATAACCACAGCCTACCACTTGCAGGCCTTATTGCAATTTCATCCTGAAATAAAAGGCCTGAATGTTACTGTTCCCTATAAAGAGACGGTGATGGCTTTTGTAGATGAATTAGATCCGCAGGCTGAAGCGATTGGAGCTGTTAACACCCTTGTATTTAAGGACGGGAAAATATTCGGTCACAATACGGATGTTGGAGGATTTAAAAATTCTCTGGAGGCTCTGATCAAAAGGGTAGGGGCCCAGCTTTCCGGGGCTCTGATCCTGGGGACAGGAGGAGCTTCAAAAGCGGTAGCCTATTGTTTAAATGAGATGGGCCTGGCTTTCAAAAAGGTGTCACGAAATCCGGATTCTGACCAGTTTGGCTATGCAGATATTTCCGCCGAAACTCTTCAAAATTATAACCTAATAATAAACACCACTCCTCTGGGGACTTATCCAAATGTGGAGTTATGCCCAGCCATACCCTATGAAAAACTAGGTCATCAAAATCTGCTGTTTGATCTTGTTTATAATCCAGAGAAAACTTTATTTTTGAAAAAGGGAGAGAGCCAGGGCGCCTCCATACAAAACGGCTTGGAAATGCTTGAGATCCAGGCCGAGTTGTCCTGGAAATTATGGACATCCTGAGGAAACGGACCATGACAAAAGCAAAAACTGAACAGACATCTCCGGTAGTTGATTTTTCAAACACCGAGATCGCCTTTGCAGGCAAATCAAATGAGGACCTGAAGAAGACCGCTTTTATTTTTCAGTTGATGAATAAAAAGTGGCTTGTAGATTTTGGGTCAAATCTGGCACTTATCGCTTTGAAGATGAGGCTTCCCTTTGTAAAAGGAACTATCAAAAAAACCATATTCTCCCAATTTGTTGGAGGAACCACACTCCTTGAATGCACTCAGACAATTGAGTCCCTATATAAGCATAGAGTTCAGACTGTATTGGATTACGGGGCTGAAGCAAAGAATACCGAGCAGGCTTATAATCATAC